>NZ_JBIWFI010000022.1:0-134457 GCF_044762985.1 Streptomyces sp. NPDC096339
GTGTTCCCCCCCCCCCCCCCCGGGGGGGGGGGGGCCGTTTTGGTGGTGGGCGGGGCCCGGGGGGGGCCCCCCCCCCCCCCGGGGGGGGGGGGGGGGGGGGGCCCCCCGGGGCCCCCCGCCGTGTGCGCGCCCGTGTGCGCTGCTGTGACCTGGTGTGCGCGGCGGCCTTCGCCTACCAGCCGACGGGGAGCCGGAGGATCCCCTGGACGGAGCCACCCGGCTTGACGCCGAGCCGGCCGATCTCCTCGGTCAGCCGCAACTCCGGTATCCGCGTCGCCAGTTCGTACAGGGCGATCTCCAGCTCGGCGCGGGCCAGGTTCTGGCCGATGCACTGGTGGACGCCATACCCGAAAGCCAGGTGGTGCAGGGTGCCGCGGCCGAGGTCGAAGGTGTCCGGGTCGGTGAACGCCTCGGACGACCGGTTCGCGGCGGCGTTCGGAAGGTAGACGGCCTCTCCTTCGCGGATCACCTCTCCGCCGATCTCGATGTCCGCGGCGGCGACCCGCTGGAGTTCGTCGGCGACGGACAGGAAACGCAGCAACTCCTCCACGGCCGCCGGGGCGGCGCCCTCGTCGGCCCGCAGCCGGGCGAGCTGCTCCGGGTGCTCCAGGAGCGTCAGGATGCTCAGGCCGATCATGTTCGCCGTCGTCTCGTGGCCGGCGACCAGCAGGAACATGGCGATGGAGGAGAGTTCGTCCCGCGTCAGCTCGCCGGGCACGAGCCGCTCCGCGATCAGATCGTCGAGCAGCCCCGCGCCCGGGGCCGCGGCCTTCGCCCCGATGAGCTCGTCGAAGTAGCCGGTCAGCGCGGCGCTCGCGGCGGCGGCGTCCTCGGCCGTGCTCGTGGCCAGCAGCATGCGCCGCGTCTGCTCCTCGAAGAACTCGTGGTCCCCGTAGGGCACGCCGAGGAGTTCACAGATGACGGTGGACGGCACGGGCAGCGCGAACTCCGGTACGAGATCGGCCTCTCGGCGGCCGTCGGCGAGCAGCGCCTCGATCCGCTCGACGACGATCCGGCGGATCGCGGGGCGCAGCTCGTTGACCCGTTTCACGGTGAAGCTCGGTATGAGCATGCGCCGCTGGACGTCGTGCTCCGGGGGGTCCATGCCCACGAGGGCGACCAGTTTGGCGGCCGCCATCCGCGGTACGAGGACCGGGAAGTCGGGTCGGGTGCGGTCGGAGGACAGCCTCCGGTCGACGAGGAGCCGGCGCGTCTCGGCGTACCCGGTGACGACCCACGCCGGGCGCCCGTCGTACAGCCGCGCGCGCGTGAGCGGCCCCTCCTTGCGCAGCTCCTCGTACCCGGCGGGCGGGTGGTAGGGGCACTGGCGCGACATGGGAAATTCCGGCAGGTCCGTGTGCGTGGTCGCCGGACTGGAACGGGACATGCGGCCCCCTGGGTGCTAGGACGGCGGCTTCTCGTCCGCCGTGACCCGGCATCTTCTCCGCCCTTGTTTAAGCCCGGCTAAACCCTCCTGCGACCGCCCGCGGGGAGTGCGGGGTCCCGCGGCGACCGTGAGTTCCTCCAAACTTGTCCGCTCATACGCGGCCGCGGTTGGTCAACGCGACAAGCATTTGCCAGGTTATTGTCGAATTTTCACCGCAGATGCAGGATGGGGTGTCGAAGTGTGCAGGTGGAGGAGGTGGCAGGTGAGCGCTGGAAAGCCGAGCGGCGACGTCCGCGGGTGGCTCCGGGGCATGGAGGTCTTCGCGGGGCCGCTGCCGGAGTTCATGCCCGAGCGGGCTCCGGACGACCCGGTCCGGCTGTTCCTGTCCTGGCTGTCCGACGCCGTGGCGGACGGCCTGCGCGAGCCGCACGCCATGACCCTGTCCACGGTGGACGAGGTCGGCGACCCGGACGCCCGGGTGCTCATCCTCAAGGGCGTGGACGAACGCGGGTGGCGGTTCTCGGGACACGCGTTCAGCCCCAAGGGCCACCAGTTGGCCGTCCATCCACGGGCCGCGCTGACCTTCTACTGGCCGGAGCACGGCCGGCAGGTACGCCTGCGCGGGCCCGTGACACCCGGGTCGGACCAGGACAACGCCGAGGATTTCCTCGCCCGGACGGACACCGCCCGCGCCGAGGCCCTGCTGGGCCGCCAGAGCCAGTACCTGGCCGACCCCGCCGAACGCGACCACGCCCTGGAGAAGTCCCTGGCCCTGATCGGCGAGGCGCCCTCGCTCGTCGACTCCGCCTGGACGCTCTACACGCTCGCGCCGACGGTGGTCGAGTTCTGGCAGGCGACGCCGAGCCGCGTCCACACACGGCTGCGCTACGAACGCACCGCGTACGGATGGGGGCGGTTCCGGCTCTGGTCGTGACGGCCCGCGGACCGGTGGCCGTCCTCCCCGGTGGCCCTGCCCCGATCACTGCCGGACGGCTCCACGCCGGGACGCCGATCGCCCTCTCGGGCGCCGCACGCACCGGACTGGCGCTGCGCGCTGCCGACAGGCCGCAGAGGTTAGAAAATGGACTATGAGCAACTACCCGGGAGGACTCCGGCGCCGGCTGCTCCGCTCGGCCGCGAGCCCTTCCGACGCGCCCCGGCGCCCGGACCCGGGCGGTCAACGGGGGCGCGAGGAGGACGCCCCGCCCACCAAGGGAGGTGCGCGGCGGGCGCAACGGTTGTCCTCCCTGCTGAGTGTGCGCAGCGTGGCCGGTGAGGTGTTCCTCCTCCAGCTGGCCCTCGTGGTCCTTCTCGTCGCCGCCGTGGTCGTGGTGCTCGTGGTGCAGGGCCGGAGCGCCGCCATGAGTGACGCCCGGCACCGTACCCTCGCCGCCGCCGGGACGTTCGCGGAGTCCCCGGGGATCGTCGCCGCCCTGCGCAGCCCCCATCCCACCGCGCTGCTCCAGCCGAGCGCCGAGGCGGCCCGGAAGATCGCCGGGGTCGACGGCATCAACACGTACACCCTCGACGGGGTCACCATCACCCACAGCGACCCGCGGCAGCTCGGGAAGCACGTCGTCGGCCCCTTCTCCAAGGCGGCGGCCGGCAAGTCGTTCACCGAGACGTTCAAGGGGTCGCTGGGGCAGTCGGTGGTCTCGGTGGTCCCGGTCAAGGACGCCGAGGGCAACGTGATCGCCATCGTCTCCTCCCCGGTCACGGTCGAGAACGTCAAGGGCATGGTGAACCGGCAGCTGCCCGTCGTCCTCGGCAGCGCGGCCGCGGTGCTCGCGCTTTCCGCGGGCGGCACCGCCCTGGTCAGCCGCCGGCTGCTGCGCCGGACCCACGGCCTGGGACCGGCCGAGATGACGAGGATGTACGAGCACCACGACGCGGTGCTGCACGCGGTCCGCGAGGGCGTGCTGATCGTCGGCGACGGCGGACGGCTGCTGCTGGCCAATGACGAGGCGCGCCGGCTGCTGGACCTGCCGGCGGACGCGGAAGGGCTCCCCGTCACGGGCCTGGGGCTGGAGGAGGGCATCGCCGAGCGCCTCGCGTCGGGCCGGGCCGCGACCGACGAGGTGCACATGGCGGCCGATCGACTGCTGGCGGTGAACATCCGGCCCACCGCCCCCTTCGGGAGCACCGGGACGGTCGTGACGCTGCGGGACACCACCGAGCTGCGGGCGCTGTCCGGCAGGGCCGAGGTGGCCCGCGAGCGGCTGAACCTGCTGTACGACGCGGGGGTGCAGGTGGGGACGACGCTGAACGTGGAGCGCACGGCGCAGGAGCTGGCGGAGGTGGCGGTCCCGCGCTTCGCGGACGTGGTCACGGTCGACCTGCTGGACCCGGTGCTGCGCGGGGAGGACCCGCCCGAGGCGACCACCGAGATGCGCCGGACCGCCCGCGTCGGCCTGGAGGGCGACCACCCGCTCTACCCCGTCGGCCGGCTGATCCGGTTCGTACCGTCGAGCCCCATGGCCGCCGGGCTGGCAGGGGGGCACGGGGTCCTGGAGGCGGACCTGCGCACCGCCCAGCGGTGGCGGACCCAGGACCCGGCCAACTCCCTGCGGATCCTGGAACGCGGCATCCACTCCATGATCGCCGTGCCCCTGCGGGCCCGGGGCGTCGCGCTGGGGATGGCCGGGTACTGGCGGGGGCAGGACTCCCCGCCGTTCGACGAGGAGGACGTGTCCTTCGCCGAGGAGCTGACCGCCCGGGCGGCGCTGTCGGTCGACAACGCCCGCCGCTACACCCGCGAGCACACCGTCGCCGACACCCTGCAGCGCAGCCTGCTGCCCCGGGGCGTTCCGGAGCAGACCGCCGTCGAGGTCGCGCACCGCTACCTGGCGGCCCAGGCCGGGGTGGGCGGGGACTGGTTCGACGTCATCCCGCTGCCCGGCGCCCGGGTGGCGCTGGTGGTCGGGGACGTCGTCGGCCACGGTCTGCACGCCGCCGCCACCATGGGCCGCCTGCGTACGGCCGTGTACAACTTCTCCATGCTCGACCTGCCTCCGGACGAGCTCCTGAACCATCTGGACGAGCTGGTCGCCCACATCGACACCGACGAGCAGGAATGGCAGGGGATCACCGGGGCCACCTGCCTGTGCGCCGTCTACGATCCCGTCTCGGGTCGGGTGGCGGCCGCGACCGCCGGCCATCCGGGCCCCGCGCTGGTGCACCCCGACGGCACGGTGTCCTTCCCCGAGGTGCCCGTCTCGCCGCCGCTGGGCCTGGGCGCGGGTCTGCCCAGGGAGACCGCCGAGCTGACGCTGCCCGAGGGCTCGACGCTGGCGCTGTTCACCGACGGGCTGATCGAGGGCCGCGACCGCGATCCGGACGCGGGTCTGGCCGCGCTGCGCGCGGCCCTGGCCGGGCCCGCCCGCACCCCGGAGGAGACCTGCACCGCTGTGATCGACGCGGTGCTGCCCACCAGGCCCAGGGACGACATCGCGCTGCTGGTGGCCCGCACCCGCCGGATGGACCCCGCCCGGATCGCCGGGTGGGAGGTGCCCCCCGATCCCGCGGAGGTGTCCAAGGTCCGCAACGCCTGTGCCCGCCGCCTGTCGGAGTGGGGCCTGGACGACATCGCGTTCACCACGGAACTCATCCTCAGCGAGCTGCTGACCAACGCCATCCGCTACGGGACCGAGCCCATCGGGGTGCGGCTGCTGCACGACCGCAACCTGATCTGCGAGGTCTCCGACGGGTCCAGCACCTCCCCGCACGTACGCCGGGCCGAGGAAACCGACGAGGGCGGCCGCGGGCTGTTCCTCGTGGCGCAGTTCGCCCAGCGCTGGGGCACCCGCTACACCCCGCGCGGAAAGATCATCTGGAGTGAGCAGGCCCTCCACGACGGGGCCGCGCCGGCCGAGGCGGCCGGGGAGGAGGCGCTGCTGGCCGGGTGGGACGACGAGCCGCTGTGAGGACCCGCCGGCCGGGCGGCCGGCCGCGGGAGCGGGGGCGGACACCGCCCGCTGGGACTGCGCCGCCCGGGCCACTGAACGTACGCTGGTTTCGACCGGTACGCGATCGCCCGCCATGGAGCCTTTGTGCCCGCACCTCGTCTCCGGACAGCCGCCGTCGCCGCCTCCCTGGCCTTCACGGCGGCGTCCCTCGGCGCCTGCGGCCACGAGTCCGTCTCCGCACCCAGATCGCCCGAGGTGGCCACCTCCGCCCCGGACGCCGGCGGCATGGCCGCGCTGACCGCGGCGGCGAAGAAGGAGGGCTCGCTCAACACGATCGCGCTCCCGACCGACTGGGCCAACTACGGCGCGCTCATCGACGGCTTCGAGAAGAAGTACGGGATCAAGGTCACCGTGGAGAACCCGGAGGGCTCCAGCCAGGACGAGATCAACGCCCTGAAGGAGCACAGGGGCGGGGGCCGGGCCCCCGACGTGATCGACGTGGGGGACTCGTTCGCCCGGTCCGCCGCCCAGCAGGGGCTGCTCGCCCCGTACAAGGTCGCCGGGTGGGACGGCATCCCGAAGGACCAGAAGGACCCGAAGGCCCGCTGGAACAACAACTACGGCGGTTACGTCTCGATCGGCTGCGACGCCAAGCGCGTCAAGACGTGCCCCTCGACCTTCGACGACCTGCGCAAGCCCGAGTACAAGGGCAAGGTCACCCTCAACGGCGACCCGACCAAGGCCGGCTCCGCCTTCGCCGGCGTGTGGGCGGCGGCCCTCGCGAACGGGGGTTCCTTCGACGACATCCAGCCCGGCATCGACTTCTTCGCCGAGCTCGCCGGGAGCGGCAACTTCGTCCCGGTGGAATCCACCCCGGCCACGATCGAGAACGGCACGACCCCGATCAGCATCGACTGGGACTTCCTGAACCTCGGGTACGCCGATGAGTTCCGCGACAAGGGGGCGGACGTCGACTGGCGGACGGCCATCCCGTTCGACGGCAGCTTCGCCCAGTACTACGCGAGCGGCGTGAACAAGGACGCCCCGCACCCCGCGGCGGCGCGCCTGTGGCAGGAGTACGTCTTCAGCCCGGAGGGCCAGAACATCCGGCTCCGCGCCTACGCACGCCCCGTGCTCATGGACGCCATGAGGGAGGACGGCACGCTGGACAAGGCTGCCGCGGAGAACCTGCCGACGGTGGAGGGCACGCCGACGTTCCCGACGGAGGCGCAGCGGGACAAGGCGAGGGAGACCGTCAACCGCAACTGGGACGAGGCCGTCAAGGGCTGACCGCGGCGGATCGGGGAGGGGGCCGGGCGGGCGTTCACGTCGAGGTGACCACGGCCGTACCCGCCGCCTCGGCCTCGGGACCATCGGGGGCGAGCAGCCCGTGCTGCTGGGCGAGGTAGCCGAGCTGGAACCGGCTCGTCGCACCCAACTGGCGCATGATGGCGGAGACATGGCGCTGGCAGGTGCGTACCGAGATGCCCAGGGCGCGGGCCGTGGCCCGGTCGTCCTCGCCCTGGGCCAGGTGCTGCAGGATGGATCGTTTCGCCTGATCGGCGACGTCCTGTACGAAGGCCTTCTCGCGCGGCTTGGTGATGTGCTCGCCCGTGACCCACAGCAGTTCGATCATCTCGGCGACGAACGCGACCAGTTCCGGGCTGCGCACGAGCAGCGCGCCGCCCTCCGTGTCGTCGAGCGGCAGGACGAGCAGGGTCCGGTCGAAGACCAGGCAGCGGACCAGTCCGCCCGGGACCGTTCTGGCCTCGGCTCCGAGCTCCGCCAGTTCCGCCTCGTGGCGCACGGTCGGCGGGTCAAAGCGGGCCGAGTGCTGGTACAGGGTGCGGACCCGCACCCCGCGGGCCAGCAGGTCCCGGTTCCGGTCGTGTGCGCGGCGCGGGTCGGCGGCGGGCCGGGGGCCGCCGGGCCGGGTGCCGAGCAGTTCCCGGCGGCATTCCGCGGCCTGCTGGTCGAGGACGCGCCGCAACTCGGCGGGCGACTCGACGCGTTCCAGCGGGGGCCCTTGGAGGGCGCGCCGGCGGGCGGCGTGCACGATGGCGAGCTCCGCCAGTTGCCCGCGCATACGCAGCAGGTCGAGCTGGGCGCCCTGCACCCGCTCCTCCCAGCGCTTCAGCAACTCCTCCGACACCTCGGTGGGGTTGGCGGCCGCGAAGCAGTCGGCACCGATCTGCCGGACCAGGCCGTTGGCGAGGAGGCCGTCGAGGGCCCGCACGAGGGTGTCGGGGGCTTCGCGGGCCAGTAACCGGCTTCTGCGGAGGGGGCCGTGTTCAGCGAACTCACGGTAGAGGCCCATCTCCGCGGAGGTGAGCCCCCTGGGCCGGGCACGGTCCTGCGTGCGCTGCAGTGTGACTGTTTCCATGTCGCCGCTCTCTCGTTCGCATCCGTCGCGATCGCGATGCTAGAAGAGTCCGGGCCGCCGCGCGGCACCGGGAACGTGTATCGGACACGCTTTACCCGGGGATGACGGAAGGCCGGCGACGGCTCCAAATACGGCCCGGTCGACGGGATTTGACGGAGGCTCCGCGACGGCTCGCCGGACGGGAGGCCACCGCGCGGCCGGTCGGGACGCCCACAGAAGAGGCCGGAAATTTCTGCAAGCACTTGCTGTCGTCTTTCCGACAGTCCACAACACGACGGTCGGACCCCGTTGGAAGGCGGCGGCCCCCGCCCCGATGCTGGACGTGGCGCGCCGATCCCGGATGCGCGCCGCCCAGGAAGGGTGTCCCTCATGAAGCTTCGCGGCCGCGCGGTTCAGTCGTTCGCCGGATGGACCACCTCGACCCCCCGCTCCCGCAGAGCTTCGACCGCCGGGGAATCGCCGGGGGCGTCCGTGACGACGAGGGCGATCTCCTCCATGGAGCAGATGCGGCCCAGCGCGGTACGGCCGATCTTGTCCGCGGTGGCCACGAGGACCACCCGCTGCGCCGCCTCCACCGCAGCGCGCTTCACCTGGACGTCATCGAGGTTGTAGGCGGTGGCGCCCCGAACCGGGTCGACGCCGCAGCAGCCCAGGACGAAGGTGTCGAAGCACAGGTCCTTGAAGGTCTGCACGGGGGTCTGGCCGTGGAACGAGAGCTCCTCGGGGCGCACCTGCCCTCCGGGCATCACCAGTTGGACGCCGGATTGCCCGGAGAGGGCGAAGGCGGCGTGCAGGGAGAGGGGGGTGACCGTGAACTGGCGGCCGGCCATGGCCTTGGCGACGGCCACGGCGGTGGTGCCGGTGTCGAGGGCCACGGTCTCGCCGTCGGTGAGCAGGTCGACGACGGCGCGCGCCAGCCGCTCCTTGGCCTGCGCCCCGGACATGGCCCGGATCGCGTAGGGCGGCTCGACGCCGCCGGGCAGGCTGCCGACGGCACCGCCGCGGACGCGGCGCAGGGCGCCCCGGGACTCGAGCACCTCCAGGTCCCGCCGGATGGTCATCTCGGACGCCCCGGTGGCCTGGGCCAGCTCGGCCACGGTCGCGCGGTTCTGCTTCACGAGCAGCCCCACGACGAACTTGTGCCTCTCCATCACGTTCATGTGTCTGCTTTTAGCACAGGTGTGGCCGAGGGAGGCCCCCCGTGAACGTTTCGCACATCCGATCTGTTGTAACGAACATCCATCCTGAGTACTGTGACCGGCGCAGTGTGAACTTCAGTGCGCCGCGAACATCGAATCTGTTCATTCGGCCAGGGACGACGAGGAGAGCCATGCCCCCCACCAGTGAGGCCGACCTGCCGGAAGCGGGCAGGCCCCTCCTCACCACGGTCGCGATCACCGCCTCGTGCGTCGCGTTCGTGGTGATCGGCGCCCTGCAGGCGCTCTACGGGCCCGCGATTCCCGCCCTGCGGGAGGAGTACGGCATCAGCCCGGCCGTCGCCGGGCTCAGTCTCAGCGCCCATTTCGTCGGCGCGCTAGCGGGCGTGCTGATCTACCACCTCCTGCGGGGCCGCCTGAACAACCGGGCGCTGCTCGGCGGCTCGTACGTGCTCATGGCCGCGGGCGCGGCGGTCTTCGCGTTCTCGCCGAACTGGACCCTGGCCCTCGCCGGGACCTTCGTCATCGGCCTGGGCTTCGGCGGCATCGACTACGGCCTCAACCAGCTCTTCGCCGTCGGCTTCGGCCGCCGCAGCACCGCCATGCTCAACCTGCTCAACGGGCACTTCGGCATCGGCGCCATCGCGGGCCCGGCCCTGATCGGCTGGCTCGGGGCGGAGAACTACCCGGAGATCTTCGTCGGGATCGGCGTGGTCAGCCTGCTGATCCTGGTCACCCTGGGCGGAGTGGCCGCCCAGGAGCCCCGGCCCGCGCCGGCGGAGGGTGCCACGGCGGGCGGGGCCCGCGTGCTCCCGATCATCGCCGCGTTCATCGGCGTCTACGTCCTGCACGTGGCCATCGAGACCGGCGTGGGCGGTTGGGAGCCCACCCATCTCGAAGCCGTCGGATACGGCGCCGCCACCGCCGCCACGGCGACCTCCGCGTACTGGGCCGCCATGACCGTCGGGCGGTTCGTCGTCGCGCCCCTCAGCCTGCGCTGGTCCGCGCCCTCGATCCTGATCGTCTGCTGCGCGGGCATGGCCGGGTTCCTGCTGCTGGCGACCGTTCCGGCCCTCGCCCCGTACGCGTACTTCGGCGTCGGGCTGATGATCGCGCCGATCTTCCCGACCTGCCTGCCCTGGCTGAACCGCGCCGTCCCCGGTGTGGCCGCCGCCGGCGCCTACGTGATCGCCGCCTCGATGATCGGCGGCGTGGCCTTCCCGCCGCTGCTGGGCGGCGTCATCGACACCATGGAGGTGAAGACGGTGCCCCTGGTGCTGTTCGTGCTCGCCGTGGTGTGCGGCGCCCTGAGCCTGTGGCTGAGGCGGGGCGCCCCCGACCCGGGTGGGGTGGGCGGCTCGCGCGCGTCGGAGCACGCGGATCCCGTCGCCGCCCCGTGAACTCGCACGTGAACGCGCACGTGAACGACGTAAGGAATCCGAAGCATGAAAGCCGTTCTCTTCGACCTGTTCGGTGTCATCGCCCGCACCCAGTCGGCCGAGTCACTGGGCGTACTGGAACGCACGGCCGGCGGTGACCCCCGCCTCTTCCGGGAGGCGTACTGGTCCCATCGCGCCCCCTACGACCGGGGGGAGGTGGCGGGTCCCGGCTACTGGGAGAAGGTCTGCGCACAGCTGGGCGTCCCGCTCGACGACCGGCTGACCGCCGATCTGATCGCCGCGGACCTCGCCAGTTGGAGCGAGATCGACCAGAGCATGGTGGATCTGCTCGGACCCCTCACCGACCGGGGTCTCGTCCTCGGCCTCCTCTCCAACATCCCCGGGGAACTGGCCGCCCGCTACGAGGCCACCCAGCCCTGGCTGGAGAGGTTCGCGGTCCGCGGCCTCTCCTGCCGGATCGGCGCCGCCAAGCCGGAGCCGGCCGCCTACCAGTGGTGCGTCCGCGCACTCGGACTGCCGCCCGGAGAGGTCCTGTTCGTCGACGACCGGAACGACAACGTCGAGGCGGCCCGCGAACTCGGTCTCCAGGGGCATCTGTTCACGTCCCCGGAGGAGCTGAGGGACGTTCTTTTCCGGCCATGAAGAGCCGTGGAGATTCACATCCGGAATTCCCCCCTTGTCAGGGCCCGCCGGAATGTGATCGGATGATCGAGAAGGCGCAGCCACGAGATCCCCGTCCGCGACGGGTGAAGCAATCCGAGCCGCCGCCCCGGCATCGAGCCGCATATCCCATTCCACACCACGCACGCCCGTCGGACGCGAATTTTCCTCGCCGTCCACGACCGCGATGCCTTCCCGACCCGTGTGAGAGAGACCCATGGATACCAAAGACGTCACCGATCACATCTATTATCCCGTCAGCGAATTCAAAATGGCGAGGGGTGAGGGTGTCTACCTCTACGACGAGGACGGGAAGAGCTACCTCGACTGCGCCTCGGCGACGTTCAACCTGAGCCTGGGGTACTCCCATCCGGCTGTCATCGCCGCCATGAAGGACCAGCTCGACAAGGTCGTCCACATCACCTCCTCCTACCAGAGCGACCCCGTCAACGGGCTCGTCGAGCGGCTGGTGGACGTGTCCCCGGCCGGCCTGACCAAGGTGCACCCCAAGGTGTCGGGCGGGTCCGCCGCCAATGAGGGCGCCATCAAGATGGCCCAGTTAGCCACCGGGAAATCCGAAGTCATCACATTGTTCCGCAGCCACGTGGGACAGACGATGATGATGACGTCGATGTCGGGAAACGCGTTCCGCCGCGAGCCGTTCCCCAATCTCTTCCCCGGCAGCCTCCAGGTGCCCGACCCGTACTGCTTCCGCTGCTTCTACGGACAGCGGAAGGATTCCTGCGGGCTGATGTGCGTGGACCGGTTGGAGGACTTCGTCGACTACGCGAGTTCCGGCCGTGTCGCCGCCGTCCTCATCGAGCCGATTTCCGGGAACGGCGGCAATATCGTTCCCCCGGACGGCTACATGCAAAAGCTGCGGGCCTTTTGCGACGAGCAGAACATCGCCCTCATATTCGACGAGATCCAGACGGGCATCGGCCGCACCGGCCACATGTTCGCGGCCCAGTACTTCGGCGTCGAGCCCGATGCCATCACCACGGCCAAGGGACTCGGCGGTTCGGGTGCGCAGGTCGCCGCGATCCTCACCAACGAGCGGCTCGCCGGCCTTCCCGCCAGCCACCACTCCTTCACCTACGGCGCCAACCTGCTGGCCGCCGCGGCGGCGAACGTCACCCTCGACATCGTGCGGCAGCCGGAATTCCTGGCCAACGTCACCCGGACCGGCGACTACATCATGGAACGCCTCCACGACATGAAGCGGCGCCACCCGGCCATCGTGGACGTCCGCGGCGTCGGTCTCATGATCGGTTTCGAGATCGCCGAGGCGGACGGCAAGCCGGCGGTGAAGCTCACCAACCACCTGGCCGCCAAGGCCATGGACCACGGTCTGATCCTGCGCACCTCGCGCTACGGCTACGGCAACGTCCTCAAGATCCGCCCACCGCTGATCCTCACCATGGACCAGGCCGAGGAGATCTGCGACAAGCTGGAGAACCTCTTCCTTGCGGAGCTGACCCGATGAAGCGGCTCCTCCTCTCCCTCGGGCAGCACGTCCGCTCCGAGCTGCTGGCCTACGAGGCCCACGGGCGCGAGCGCCGGGTCCACGGCGACTCTCCGGGCGGCGACGCCCAGTTCGATGTCGACGAGGTGGCCGAGAAGGCCGTACTGGACTACCTCCGGGCGCACGCCGACGTACCGACCGCGCTGTACACCGAGGACGGCTCCTACGTGGAGCTCGCGCCCGATCCGCAGGTCCTCCTCGTCGTCGACCCGATCGACGGGACCCGCCCCACCTCGGCCGGCCTCGAAATGGGCATGGTGTCCATCGCCGCCGCCCCCTACGGCGACGGAGCGCCCACCCTCGCCGACGTCGACGCCGCCTGCCTGGTCGAGATCAAGAGCGGTGCGTGGCTCTACGGCGACGACGACACGGGACTCGACAGCGGCGGCTTCCCCGCGCCCGTGCCGCGGCTGAGCCGCAACACCGACCTGACCCGCATGTTCTGGTCGATCGAGTTCAACGGCCACCCCATGGACCTGATGACCGAGGCCTACGGCCACCTCGTCGACCGCTCGGCGAACACCGGCGGCATCTTCGTCTTCAACAGCAGCACCTTCTCCATCTCCCGCGTCATCACGGGCCAGCTCGACGCGTACGCCGACATAGGCAACCGCGTCCTGCGCGACCACCCGGACACCACGGACGCGTTCCTGCGGGTGGGTCGCGGCTCGATCCTCCACCTCTTCCCCTACGACATCGCGGCGGTGGTGTACCTCGCCCGGCTGGCCGGTGTCGTGATCACCGACGCCTACGGCGACGACCTCGGCAGCACCTCCCTGGTGGACCTCGGCCCGATGAACCAGAAGTCCTGCATCGCCGCGGCCACCCCCGAACTCCACAAGCAGCTAATCGAATCCATCCGCTGGGACCTGGGCCGCGGCACCGACGCGTCCTCGAAGGAGGCATCATGAAGGCCCTGACGCTCACCGCCGACCGCACGCTCGCCCTGGTCGACCACCCCAAGCCCGAGCCCCTGGCCGCCGACGACGTCGTCATCCGCGTCACGCAGAGCGGCATCTGCGGCACCGACCGCAGCGTGCTCGTCGGCAAGTTCCCCGCCGAGACCGGCGTGGTGATGGGCCACGAGGCCGTCGGCGTCGTCGACACCACCGGCCCCGGCGTCACCCGCTTCTCGGTCGGCGACCGGGTCATCGTCAACCCCACCCTGTACTGCGGCACCTGCTCCACCTGCCTCGAAGGGCACTGGAACTTCTGCGGCCACAAGGCGGGCACCGAGGTCGGGCTGGACTACGACGGCTCCTTCGCCGAGTTCATCCGCCTCCCCGAGTTGTTCTGCCACGCCATACCCGACGGCATGAGCTTCGACCGTGCCGTCGTCGTCGAGCCGCTCGCCTGCGCGCTGAACAACATCGAGGCCGGCGGGCTGGCTCCGGGCGAGACCGCCGTGGTCGTCGGCGCCGGCCCGATGGGCGTCGTCACCGCCATGGCCGCCCGGTTGTACGGGGCGAGCGTCCTCCTCGTCGAGCCCGACCCGGTCCGGCGGCGGCTCGCCCAAGAGGTGTTCGACGCCCCCGAGTTCGCGGGCCGTGTCAGCCTCCACACCCCGGACGAGCCCGAACTCGCCGAGCGCGGCGACCTCGTCGTCGACTCCGTGGGCAACCTCCTGGAGCAGAGCATCGGCTACGCCGCCGTGCGCGGCCGGGTCGTCGTGATGGGCTTCAACAGCAACGCCTCGGCCACCGTCCGACCGCTCGCCCTCCTCCAGCGCGGCCTGCGGATCATCGGCGCCGGCGACTACAACAGCATGATCTTCCCGAGGGCCGTGGAGCTGGCCCGGCGGCTGCCGCTGGAGCGCGTGGTCACCCACCGCTTCGCCCTCGCCGACCACGAGGAGGCCTTCAAGGCCCTGGCCGCCGTCCCGGGCGCCCAGTACGCCGCGCTGAAGGTGGTCCTCGTACCGCCGTACACCGGGGCGGACGCGTGAGCGCGGCCCCGCGCACCCGGCTGGCCGGCGCGCTGGTCCCCGGCACGGCCCGGCCGGTCGTCGTCGGCGAGTACCCGTACTACCGGGCCGACCCCGCCAACTGGGCGTCCAACCTTCGGGAACTGCGCGCTCTGGGCGTGGACGTCGTCTCCTGCTACCTGCCGTGGCGGTTCCACGAGACCGGTGAAGGCGCCGCCCGCTCCTTCGACTTCACCGGGAAGACCGACCCGCAGCGCGACGTGGTCGCACTCCTGGAGCTGGCGGAACGCGCCGGGCTGGGCGTGCTCCTCAAACCCGGCCCGTTCATCCACGCGGAGGTCCAACTCGGCGGACTGCCCGACCGGCTGTGCGGCCCGGACCACACCCCGTACCGCGGCCTGGACGGCAGCGTCCTCACCTCCCAGGGCAGGCCGCTGCCCAGCCTCCTCGACCCGGTGGTGCGGGCCGAGACGGAGGCCTGGCTGAGGGCCGTGGCCGACGAGGTCGTCGCCGGGGCCGTCGCCCCCGGCGGCCCCGTGGTCGCCCTCCAGCTGGGCAACGAGGGCACCGCGGGCGACGCCCACCTCCCCGTGGACGCCCAGGACGCCTCACCGGCCGCCCGCGAGGCCTTCGCCCGCTGGCTGGCCGGACGCGGGCTGACCGACGAGGCCGCGCGGACCGGCGAGGACGTCACCCGGTGGACCAGTGCCCTGCGGCAACTGTGGTCGCAGTGGTCCGGGCACGCCATCGTCGACGTGTGGGACTGGATCTCCGGACTCTTCCCAAAGGGCCCGGTCCGGCTGGCCAACGTGCCCCTGACCGGTGTCACCGCGCCGCGCGCCGCCCTCGACGCCTGGGCGGCCCGGCAGCGCGCCGTCCAGGGCTCGGCGCACCTGATCGGGCACACCGAGTGGGTCGGCAACCCGGCCCGCGACACCGCCGCCTTCGGTTCCCACCTGGCCGGGATCCTGCTCGGCGGCACCGACGTGGTCGAGGCCAACTGGGGGTTCACCTGGACCGACGCGTCCTTCGCCCAGCCGGCCACCCCCGTCTTCAACGCCCTGCTGGCCCTCCTGCTGGGCTCCACCACCGTCAGCGTCTACACCGCCTGCGCCACGGGCAACTGGGGCGCCCTGGTGGACATGGACCCCGACGGACTGCGCTCCGAAGGCGTCGATCCCGCCCTCCACGCACCGCCGTACAGCCCCGGGGCACCGCTCGCCGAATCCGGCGGCCACCAGGCCAACGCGGAGGGGCTGCGCCTGCTCGCCGCGTTCCTCGACCGCTTCGGCGACGTGCTGCTCGCCAGTACCCCGGACCACGACGCCGTGGTCCTCGTCGACCGGACCCTGCCGGAGGCGGGCGCCTGGCAGCGCACCGGCCGTACCGTCCTCGCGGAACTCGCCGACGCCGTCCACGAGGAGCTGGCCCGCTCCGGCCGGCTGATCGGCCCGGCCTGGCTCGACGCTCCCCCCGAACCGGGCGCCGACGCCACGCAGCTCCCCGTCGCCGTACTGCGCGCCGGCCACCCCGACGGCTCCGACGGCCCCGGCGTGCTGACGCTCCCCGCCGGGGAGCCGGCCGACGGAGCGGTCGCGGCCTTCGTGGCCTCGTTCGCCGCGGCGCTGCCGGTCCCGGAGGCGCCGCGCCGGCCGACGGCGCACGGCAGGGCGCGCGTACTGAGCCGCTCCGCGCCCGGGGGCGTCCGCATCCTCGGCGCCTTCAACCCCACCGACGGCGAGGACCGGGTCACCGGCGCCGGCGGCGGCTGGGTCCTGGAGTTGCCCGCCGGATCCGCCGCCGTGACCGTCAGCCGCGACGGCGAACTCCTGGGATGGCTGGCCACCCCCGGGCCGCCGTCCACCACCCCCGTCGCCCTCGCCTGGGGCGGCGAAGAGGCCGACGCGGCACGCGTCCGGGCCTCCTGAGAACGCGGGCGGCGGAAGGACGCACCTGACAGCGCGCCTTCCGCCGCCCGCTCCCCGGCCGTACCACCTGCACGCTTTCGATGACGGAAGTCTTACGCGCGGGCGTGGGGCGGGACTCGGGGATGCCGCCTTCCGTAGCCTCCACTCCATGCGAGTACTCGTCACCGGAGGCGCGGGGTTCATCGGCGCCCACATCGTTGCGGAACTGACCGGGCGCGGCCACGAGCCGGTGGTCCTGGACGCGCTGCTGCCGGCCGCCCACCCCGGCCCGCCCGACCTGCCGGACGCCGAGTTCGTCCGGGCCGACGTCCGCGACCCGGAAGCGGTCCGCTCGGCCCTGCGCGGCGTGGACGCCGTGTGTCATCAGGCGGCGATGGTCGGGCTGGGGAAGGACTTCGCGGACGCGCCCGAGTACGTCTCCTGCAACGACCTGGGCACGGCCGTGCTCCTGGCGGCCATGGCCGAAACGGGGGTGCGCCGACTGGTGCTGGCGGGATCGATGGTCGTGTACGGAGAGGGACGGTACGAGTGCCCCCGCGACGGGGTCGTACGGCCCGGTCCGCGCGCGGTCGAGGATCTGGAGGCGGGGCGGTTCGAGCCGCTGTGCCCGGTGTGCGGGCAGGAGCTGGTCCCGGGCCTGGTGGACGAGGACGCTCCGGTCGATCCGCGCAACGTGTACGCGACGACGAAACTGGCGCAGGAACACCTGGCGGCCGCCTGGGCGCGGTCCACCGGCGGGCGGGCGGTCTCGCTGCGCTATCACAACGTGTACGGGCCGGGCATGCCGCGGGACACCCCGTACGCGGGAGTGGCGTCGTTCTTCCGGTCGGCCCTGGCCCGGGGTGAGGCACCGCGGGTCTTCGAGGACGGTGCCCAGCGTCGGGACTTCGTGCACGTACGGGACGTGGCCGCGGCCAACGCCGTGGCGCTGGAGGCCGTCGGCGGGCGGGCGGCGGGCGGCTTCGCCGCGTACAACACGGGCAGCGGCGCACCGCACACGATCGGCGAGATGGCCCGGGCCCTCGCTGCCGCCCACGGCGGCCCCGAGCCCGTCGTGACGGGTGAGTTCCGGCTCGGCGACGTCCGGCACATCACCGCCGATTCGGCACGGCTGCGGGGCGATTTGGGCTGGCTGCCCCGGGTGGGCTTCGCCGAGGGGATGGCCGAGTTCGCGGGGGCCCGGCAGCGCGCCTCGTCCGGTCTCGCCCGGCAGGCGTAGCGGCCGGGGGGGAGGGTCCCGCCTCAGACCGCCTGCGCGGGCAGTGTCGGGAGGGGCGGCAGTGGCAGGGTCACCTCGAAGCGGCAGCCGCCCGGCACGTTGCGCACATCGGTACGCCCCGCGTGGGCCTCGACGATGCCGCGCACGATCGAGAGGCCGAGGCCCGCGCCGGCGGGAGGCGTCCGGGCCTCGCTCCCGCGCCAGCCCGTGTCGAAGACCCTCGGGAGTTCCTCGTCCGGGATGCCGCCGCAGCCGTCCGTGACGGAGAGCACCACGGCGTCGGCGCGGCGTTCGGCGGCGACGGCGACCGTGCCGTCGGCGGGGGTGTGACGGATGGCGTTGACCAGGAGGTTCGCGAGGACGCGCGTCATCTCCTTGCCGTCCACCTCCACCGGCACGGCTTCGACCTCCTCTCCGACCAGCCGCACGCCCTGTTCGTGGGCGAGCGGGTGGACTCCGGACAGCGCGTCGCCCACCAGGTCGTGCACGGACATCCTGGTGGGGGTGAGGGTGAGGGCGCCCGCATGGATCCGGGAGAGTTCGAAGAGGTCCGTGACCATGGAGCCCAGCCGGTCGACCTCGGCGCCGATCTGCCGGTGGTAGCGGGCCGGGTCCGCGGCGACTCCGTCCTCCAGTGCCTCCGCCATGGCCCGCAGACCGGCCAGCGGGGTGCGCAGGTCGTGTGAGATCCACGCGACCAGCTCGCGGCGTGAGGTCTCCAGGGCCAGTTCCCGCTCGCGCGAGGCGGCCAGCTTGGCGCTCGTGACGGCCAGTTCGCGCGAGAGCGCGGCCAGTTCCGCGGTGGCCGGGGCGGCCGGGGCGGCGAAGCTGCCGCCGTCGCCGAAGTCGCGTGCGGCGAGCGCGAGGTCGTGGCTGCGGGCGACGACCCAGCGTCCCAGGAGCAGGGCGCACGCCAGCGAGACGACCGCGGCCATCGCGACCACCAGCGTGACGACGGTGAGGTCGTGCGCGGAGAGGAACATCGCCCGGGCGACGGCGAGGGTTCCCGCGAGCATGGCGGTGACCGTGACGGCGGCCACCACGGCGAGGGAGACGGCGACTGAACGGTGGCGCAGCAGGCGCAGGGCGGCCGCGCCGAGCACTCCGGCACAGGTGGCTCCGCCCAGCGCGAACAGGGCGATGAGCAGCAGGTCCTTCATCACTCCGCCTCCCCCGGTCCGGACGGGGCGTCGAAGCGGTATCCGAGGCCCCACACGGTCTGGATGAAGCACGGTTGGGCGGGATCGTCCTCGATCTTGGCGCGCAGTCGGCGGACGTGGACCGTGACGGTCGACAGGTCCCCGAAGTCCCAGCCCCACACTTCCCTCATGAGTTCCTCCCGGCCGTGCGCCCGGCCCGGGTGCCGCAGGAAGTGCGCCAGGAGGTCGAACTCACGCAGGGTGAGGGCGAGTTCCAGGCCGTTCTTGGAGGCCCGGCGGGTGCCGGTGTCGACGGTCAGTCCGCCGCCGCGCAGCACGGGCCGCGCCTGCGGGATCGTCGCGGCGTCCCTGCCGCGGCTGCGGCGCAGCACGGATTCGACGCGCAGGACGAGTTCGCGCGGGCTGAACGGCTTGGTGACGTAGTCGTCGGCGCCGAGCTCCAGTCCGGCGATGCGGTCCTCCTCGTCGCCCCGCGCGGTGAGCATGACCACCGGCACCGGACCGGTCTCGCGGAGCCTGCGGCACACCTCCAGCCCGTCCAGGCCGGGCAGCATCAGGTCCAGGACCACGAGGTCGGGTCGGGCCCGCTCGGCGCGGGCGAGGGCCGCGGCGCCGTCCGCGGCATGCTCCACGGAGAATCCGGCGCGGGCGAGATAGCCGGTGACGACCTCGGCGACCGTCGGATCGTCGTCGACGACGAGGACGCGGGCCGGCTCGTTGTGCATGCTCATGCGGCCAAGGGTCTCACCGTCCGTGCCGGGCGCCGTCCCGTGGGAGCGGAGCAGGGGGTGACGTCCGCGTTTCGTAAGGAGTCGATGGCCCCGCCGGCCGTCCGGCGTCCATACGGTGAAATCCGTGACCGTAGACGTCGTACTCCCCTGTTTGAACGAGGCCGAGGCACTGCCCTGGGTGCTCGCCCGCATCCCCGCCCGCTGGAGGGCCCTCGTGGTCGACAACGGGTCCACCGACGGTTCCGCCGAGATCGCCCGCGGCCTCGGCGCCACCGTGGTGCACGAGCCGCGCCGCGGGTTCGGAGCCGCCTGCCACGCCGGGCTGACGGCCTCGGAGGCCGAGGTCGTCTGCTTCTGCGACTGCGACGCCTCCCTCGACCCCGGACTCCTGACCGACTTCGTCCGCGCGGTGCGGGAGCGCGAGGCCGACCTCGTGCTCGGGCGGCGCCGCCCCCAGGGCCGCGGAGCCTGGCCGGTGCACGCCCGTGCCGGAAACCTCGCCCTGTCCCGGATGCTGCGCCGCCGCACCGGGCTGCGGGTGCACGACCTCGGGCCGATGCGGGCGGCGCGGCGCGAGCCGCTGTTGGGACTGGAGCTCACCGACCGGCGCAGCGGCTACCCGCTCCAGATGGTCGTCCGCGCGGCGGACGCCGGGTGGCGGGTCCGGGAAGTGGACGTGCCGTACCTTCCCCGGGCGGGCAAGTCCAAGGTCACCGGCACTTGGCGCGGCACCTACCAGGCGGTGCGCGACATGAGCCGGGTGCTCGCCGAACCCGCGACCACCGCGGCCGTGACGGGAGGCCGCGGGTGACCGCCGTGCTGGTGATCGCGAAGGAACCCGTGCCGGGGCGGGTGAAGACGCGGCTCACCCCCGCGTTCACTCCGGCCGAGGCCGCTCGGCTGGCGCGGGCCGCCCTCGCCGACACCCTGGAGGCGGTCGCCGCCACCCCCTGCGAGCGGCGGGTCCTCGTCCTGGACGGCCGTCCCGGCGCCTGGCTGCCGCCGGGGTTCGAGGTCGTCCCGCAGTGCGGCGGGGGGCTCGACGAGCGGCTCGCCGCCGCGTTCGCCGCGTGCACCGGGCCGGCGCTGCTGATCGGCATGGACACCCCTCAGGTCACCCCCGCCCTGTTGGCTCCCGCGATCGGGCCTGGCGCCTGGCAGGAGTACGACGCCTGGTTCGGCCCCGCCGTCGACGGTGGCTTCTGGGCCCTCGGACTGGCCTCGCCCGACCCCGGACTGCTGCGCGGGGTCCCCATGTCGGTGCCGCAGACGGGGGCGGCGCAGCTCGCACGGCTCGTTGCCGCGGGGCTGCGGGTGGGACGGCTGCCGCTGCTGCGGGACGTCGACACCGCCGAGGACGCCCGGGTGGTGGCGCGGGAGGCGGCGGGCGGCCGCTTCGCAGCCGTGTACGCGGCTCTCGCGACGACCGCCCCGGCCGCCCCCGACCACGGCGCGGTGTCCCGGTGAGGCTCCGCGGGGCGCGGCGGGCAGTCGCGCCCCTGGACGCGCTCCCCGAGCCGGGCGCCTGGCGCGCGGATCCGTACGCCGACGCGTTGAACAGCGGGCAGGGCCCGCTGTTCCTGCGCCGCGACGACGGCTGGCTGCTGCCGCTGGAGGTGGAGCGGTGGTGCGCCGCCCCGGACGCGGCGGACCTGAGCGTGCTGGCCCGGTGCCGGGGCGCGGTCCTGGACGTCGGCTGCGGACCCGGACGCCTGGTCGCCGAGCTGGCGGCCCGCGGGCACCGGGCCCTGGGCGTCGACGTGAGCCCGGCGGCGGTGGCCCGTACGGAGCGGGTGGGCGGTCTCGCGCTGTGCCGGTCGGTCTTCGAACCGCTGCCCGGGGAGGGGCGCTGGGACACGGCGCTGCTCGTCGACGGCAACATCGGCATCGGCGGGGACCCCGGAGCCTTGTTGAGGCGTCTTGAGGCGGTGACCGGCTCGGCCGCGCGGGTCATCGTGGAATGCCTGGCGGTGGACGTCGACGAGTGCTGCGAGGTCCGGCTCGACAACGGCAGCGGCGGGCTCGGGGCCTCCTTCGCCTGGGCCCGGCTCGGTGCGCGGGCCCTGCGCCGCCACGTGCGGTCCACGGGGTGGCACCTCACGGCCGAGTGGTCGGTGGCGGGACGTGTCTTCGGGGAACTCTCCCGCCCCCCTCAGTCCCCGTCGCCACCAGGCTCCTGACGCTCACGTCCGGGTCCGGACCCGGGGCCGGACCCGGGGCCGGACCCGGGGCCGGACCCGGGGCCGGGCCCGGACTCCGGCCCGGGTTCGGAGCCCGATCCCGGCCCGGGCTCCGAGCCGCCGTTGCCGCCGGGGTCCTGCCGCGGCGGGGCGGCGGCTTCGGGCCGGGTGTCCGGGCGCCGTCGGCGGTGGCGGTGGCGGGTCGCCGCCACCACCACGGCGGCGGCGAGCGCGACCGCGCCGAGCACCAGCAGCAGGTTCCGCCCGTACGGGAGGGGCAGCGCGGACGGGTTGGGCGGGGAGCCCGGCCGGACCAGCAACGGCAGGGTGACCAGCACCAGGCAGCCGCCGACGATCAGCGCACCGCGCACCACCCCGCGGGCCGGGACCGCCGCGATCAGGAACCCCGCGGCCAGGACGAGCGGCGCGATCAGGGCGTCGTGCAGGAGCAGCGCTCCGACGAGCCAGACGCCCACGTCCCCGGGCGCGGGGAGCACCGACAACTGCCGGACGCCGATCGCCATCAGCAGCAGGCCGAGCGCACCGAGCGCGTAGCGGGCCGCCCCCACTCCCCGCGTACCGACCGCCTCGCGCTTCACAGGACCTCCAGCCGGGTGACCCATTTCGTCTGCAGTACGCCGGGCCGGTTCGGGGCGATGATCCGCGCCGGGTAGCCATGATCGGGCGAGAGGACTTCACCGTTCAGGGTCAGGGCCAGCAGGGTGAGGGGGTCCTCCGCGTACTCCTGGCCCATCTCCATCACCCGGTACGCGCCCCGCACTTCGAGGGAGGTCACCCGTACTCCGGCCCCCGGCTGTCCGCCGGCCCTCTCCACCAGGTCGCGTACCCGTACGCCGCCCCAGCGGGCCTGCGCGCTCCAGCCTTCCACGCACGCGATCGGCAGCCTCGCCCCCGCCTGCGGGAGCGACCGCAGCTGATCGAGCGTCAGTACGAACGGCCGGGGTCCCAGCACTTCCAGCCGCCAGTCGCTCAGGGCCGCGGCCGTCACGCCGGCCGCGGCCGCCGTACGGTTCACCGGAAGCCCCTGCGGCCCGTGACCGGGATGCCGGGGCGCCAGCAGGTCCAGCCGGGCCAGCGGGGTGAAGGACTGGCCCACCGTCGTCAGGGTCACCGCCCCGACCGCCGCGCCGACGCCCAGCAGCAGCGAGCGCCGGTCGCGGGCGTCCTCGGCCGGGAGTTCCAGGGTCCCCGCCGACCGCCGCCCCCAATGGGCCTTGATCTCGGGTGCCTTCACGGCGATGTGCAACAGCACGGAACCCGCCACCACCCACGCCACGGCGAAGTGCACGGGCACGAAGGAGAACGGCCACGGATACCACTCGACGATGTTGAGCAGTCCGGTGAAGAGTTGGAAGACCGCGGTCGCCACCAGGACCGCGACCGAGAGCCGTTCCAGGGCGTGGCGCACGGACCGGACCGGCGGCCAGACGAACAGGCGGGGATAGACCGCCCACAACTTCGCGAGCAGCAGCACGATCGCCGCGAGCCCGGCCGCGACGTGGAGCCCCTGGGTGAGCCGGTACCCCCAGACGGGCCTGCTCGGCAGGTCGTCGGCCAGCCAGTCCGGCGGATGCTGGAGGTAGTGGCTGATCAGCCCGGTCACGAAGCACACCGCGAAGGCGACGCCCAGCCGGCGCCCGACGGACGTCGCGGTGCGGGCGTCGTGCAGGCGGCCCGAGAACGAGGGGGGTCGCACGGCCGGCAGGACCGGGCGCCGACGGGTTCGGGGGTTCATGGTTCCCATCACAGCGCCGCCGGGCGTCCCGCGGAGCTTCCGACACCTTACGAAACGCGGACGTCGGGAGCGGTGGGGCGGGTTTCCCGTCCTCCCGCTGCCAGGCTGTCGCCATGACCAGCCCCCGCACCGCCGGCGCCGCCTCGCTGTTGGCGGCCCTGACCGCCGCCCTCGTGGTGACCGTGCGCAAGGACGGGTACTTCACGGACCCGGCCGGACTGTCCTGGTGGTACGCGGCCTCGTGGGCGCTGTTCGCCGCGGCGGCCCTGGCCCTGCGCAAGGTGCCGGCCCGCCATGTCGTCCCACTGGTGCTGGCGGGTGCGGTGGCCGTCGCCGCCACCGGGCTGGTCGCGGCTCCGCGTACGAGCACCGACTCCTTCCGCTACGCCTGGGACGGCCGTGTGCAGGCCGCCGGGATCTCCCCGTACGACCATCCGCCCGCCGACCCGGCGCTCGACCGCCTGCGCGACGACTGGCTCTTCCCCCGGGGCGCCGCCTGCGCCGCACCGGACAAGGCCCCCCTCACCGACGGGACGTGCACGAGGATCAACCGCCCCCGGGTGCACACCATCTACCCGCCGGTGGCGGAGGGCTACTTCCTCCTGGTCCACGCGCTGTCACCGCCGGACGTCCGCCACAAGGCCCTGCAGACCGGCGCGGCCCTGCTGTCCTTGGCGACCACCGGAGCGCTGCTGCTGATCCTGCGCCGCCGGGGTGATCCGCGTACGGCCGCGTACTGGGCCTGGTGCCCGGCCGTGCCGATCGAGGCGGTGAACAACGCCCACGTCGACGTCCTCGCCGTCCTGTTGTCCGTCGTCGCCCTCGGCGTGGTCGTACGCCACCGGGTGGCGGGCGGCGCGCTGTTCGGCCTGGGCATCGCCGCCAAGATGCTGCCCGCCGTCCTCCTGCCCGGGGCCCTGTCCGGTGTGCGGCGCCCGCGCGACGCCGCCGCGGTACTCGTGCCCGCCGCCGCGGTCGTCGGCCTCGTCTACCTGCCGTACGTCCTCGTCTCACGCGGCTCCGTCCTCGGCTACCTGGGGGGCTACGCGGAGGAGGAGGGGTACGAGGACGCGTCGGCCCACGGCCGGTACGCCCTGCTCCGCCTGCTGCTCCCCGACGCCTGGGCGCTGCCGGCGGCCGTGGCCGCAATGGTCGCCGTGGTCTGGTACGTGCTGCGCCGCGGTGACCCCGACCGCCCTTGGAGCGGGGCCCTGCTGGTCACCGGGACCGCGTTCCTGCTCATGACCCCGGGCTACTCGTGGTACGCGCTCCTGCTGGTCGCCCTGGTCGCCCTCGACGGCCGCTGGGAGTGGCTCGGCGTCGCCCTGGCGGGCGCGGCCGCGTACGTCACGGGCCGGTCCCTCGGCGACGGGACCGGCACCGTCGCCTACACCCTCGCGGGCGCCGCCGTCCTGGCGGGTTGGGCGGTACGCCGTCGACACACGGCGCCGGCCGGGTCTCCCGCCGACCGCTCCGGCCGTCTCGACCGGAGCCGTTGACCGCCGGGCGCAGCTCGCACGTCGGTGACTCCATGTCGTCCATCGGCTACTTTGAGCTGCCGAAGTCCGATCCCGAGGAGTGGCGAAGATGGCGACTGTGCTGGTGACGGGTGCGGCCGGGAACGTCGGCTCGAAGGTCGTCATGGAGCTGCGGACCCGCGGGATCCCCGTCCGGGCCTTCGTACGGGATCGGCGGCGGGCCGCCGATGTGCTCGGCCCTGAGGTCGAGCTGGTGACCGGCGACCTCGCCGAGCCGGAGTCGGTCGAGCGGGCCCTCGACGGTGTCGAACGACTGTTCCTCGTCTGCGCGAACCACCCCCGGCAGGTCGAGTACGGGACACGGGCGATCGACGCGGCGGCAGTGGCCGGCGTCCGACAGGTGGTCTTCCTGTCCACGATCGGGGCCGAGGCCGGTTCCCCGACGGGTTTCTTCGACCAGCACGGCCGCATCGAGGAACACCTCCGCGACTCGGGGAGCGGGGCAACGGCGGGAGTGGTGCTGCGCTCCGGTCATCTGATGACGAACATCCTCGGTTCCGCCGCGACCATCCGGGAGGCCGGGCGGTTCTTCCTGCCCGCCGGCGACGCGCCCATCGCGATGATCGACCCGCGTGACGTCGCCGCGGCAGCCGCCTCGGTGCTGACCACGACGGCGCACGACGGCCGGACCCACGTTCTCACCGGCCCCGAGGCGATCGGCTACGGCGAGGTCGCGACGCACCTGTCGCACGCCCTGGGCCACCCGGTCGAGTACGTGGACGTGCCGGACGAGGCAGCCGTCGCGGCGATGGCCGGGGCAGGGCTGCCACAGTGGCTCGCGGAGCAGGTCGTGGCCGTCTTCGGGGCGCTGCGCGACGGCGTGAACGCCTCCACCACCGACGCCGTAAGGGAACTGACGGGCCGTGAGCCGCGCGGCTACGAGGACTTCGCGCGCTGGGTGGCTCCGCTGCTGCGCGGTGTCTGACCGGCAGCCGGTTCGGCGCGGCCGGCGATGGACCGGTTCACGGAACAGGCGCGTTCCCGGTCGGCTCGCCCCGGTGTTCCGGGGCGCGGGCCCGGCCGGGCCGGTCAGTCGGTGAAGGAGCCGTGGCGGCCGGCGCCCTTCGCGAACCGGTCGGCGCCGGACCGGGTCTCCCCCGCGGTGAGCGGGACGAGGCCGTGGCGGTGTTCGGCGGCCAGCGCCTCCCGCTCGCCCAGACCGTGCTGCTCCCGTACGGAGAGCCGGTCGTGCCTCAGGCACAACTGCGGGAAGCCGGCGATCTCGTGGGCGAGTCGCTCCGCCGCGCGCCGGGCTTCCCCGGGCGGTACGAGACGGTTGACGAGACCGATCTCATGGGCCTCGGCCGCGGTCACGGCGCGGCCCGTGAGGATCAGGTCCATCGCCCGGCTCTCGCCGATCAGGCGCGGCAGCCGGACCGTACCGCCGTCGATCAGCGGCACGCCCCAGCGGCGGCAGAACACCCCGAACGTGGCGTCGTCCTCCGCCACCCTCAGGTCGCACCACAGGGCCAGTTCGAGTCCGCCCGCCACCGCGTGGCCGCTGATCGCGGCGATGACCGGCTTGGTCAGGCTCATCCGGGTGGGGCCCATCGGCCCGTCGCCCCCGGCCTCCACCCGATTGCCCCGGTCGGTGCCGATCGCCTTGAGGTCGGCCCCGGCGCAGAACGTGCCGCCCTCGCCCCACAGGACGGCGACGGAGGCGTCCGCGTCCTCCTCGAACTCGCGGAAGGCGTCGGCGAGCAGGGTCGCCGTCGGGCCGTCGACCGCGTTGCGGACGCCCGGACGGCTCAGGATCACCGTGAGGACGGGGCCGTCGCGTTCGATCCGGACGGCCGGCGGTTCGGAGGTCGGGGCCACAGCGCAACTCCAGGGGTCCGTGGGTCGGTCGGATGCGGGGGTGCGCAGGGGATCCCTACGCTTCTGTCGTCTCCTCTGCCAGCCCGGTGACCTCTTGTACGTGGCGCAGGCTCGGCGCGGCGAGTACGTCGTTCAGCTGCTGGAAGATCTGGCGCGCGGCGACCGCGTTCCAGTCGGCGGGCAGCAGCTCGGCGGGCAGGCCCGGGTCGAGGTAGGGCAGACGGCGCCACTGGGTGAGCATCGGGACGTAGTGGCGGAACGCCTCGGCGCCTTCGATGGCGCCCTGCCGCGCCAGCGTCCCGGCGACGGGTCCGTAGGCCTCCGTGAATCCGGCGTACTGCTCCTGGATCGCCGGGAAGTCCCACCACGAGCTGACCGTCCCGGGCAGGTCGCTGAAGGCGGCGTAGTCCGCGGCGAACAGGTGCACGTAGTCGCTCAGGCCGCGCCGGACCAGCATGTCGCGGGCGTCGCCTAGGAGCCGCCCCGGCGCCAGCCACACACCCGGGGCGATGTTCCCGAAGCCGAGCCAGGTCAGTCGGGTGCGCAGCTGGTAGCGGTAGGAGCGCTCGGACTCGGGTACGGAGAAGACGGCCATCGCCCAGCCGTCGCTCAGCTTCGCCGGCTCCAGGCTGCCGAAGATCCGCCGGTCGCCCTCGTCGAAGACGGGTTGCGCTGCGGGGCTGAGCCGGTAGCCGGTGGCGCCGCGGCGCTCCGGTTCCAGTACGCCCTTCTTCTTGAGCCGGGAGATCGCCGAGCGCGCCGCCGGGCCGTCGACGTCCAGTTCGGACATCAGGGTGATCAGGTCGGCGACGGAGATCCACCCGCCGAGGCGCCGCAGGAACGCTCCGTAGACCGTGTTGATCAATGAGCTGGGCCGAATCGGAGTGTCCGCCATGATCGCCTTCCGTCGTGTGCGGACGCGATCCTACCGAGCCGGGCGGGCGGGGCCCCCTCCAGGTGGCGGCCCGGCCCGTCTCGGCGGTCGGCTGCGGCGCACCGACGGGTCGGGCGGTCAGGCGTGGGCGCCGGACAGGAGGTGGCCCGCTCCGGGGGCCACCGCCGGGAGGTCCAGGGCCCGCAGCATCTGGTGGGCGGTGCACACGGCCGCCGAGACGACCGGCTTGCCGAGGAGTTGCTCGGCCTCGTCGATGGCGCCCAGGGAGGGCATCTGCACGCAGGCGGAGAGCACGACGGCGTCGGCGTCGGCGTGGTCCAGCGCCCTGGCGAGGCCGGGGAGGCGGGCCGGGTCGTGCGCGGCGACGTCCAGGTTGTTCGGGATCTCCAGGGCCGTGTAGTCGAGGACCTCGACGCCCTCGTGGGTGAGGTAGTCGACGACGGTCTTCGTCAGGGGCCGCATGTACGGGGCGATCAGTGCGACCTTCTTCGCCCCGATGGTCCGCAGACCGTGCACGAGGGCTCCGGCGCTGGTGACGACGGGGGCGGGGGCCCCGTTCTCCACGGTGCGCAGGTGCAGCCGCTCCTCGGAGGTGCGGTGGTAGCCGAGCCCCATGCTCATGATGGCCACCAGGCAGGCGTAGCCGAGGACGTCCACGTGCGCGTCGGAGAGTTCGACGGCGCACCGGTCGGAGTCGGCGTCCATGGCCTTCAGCTGCTCCGGGGTCACGTGGGTCATGCGCATCCGGCTGGAGTGGAAGGTGAAGCGTTCGGGTGCGATGGCTTCGCGGGCCCGCAGGATCGCCGGGACCTCGGTCTCCATGGTGACGTTGGAGCTCGGCACGATCTGGCCGATGCGGTAGGTACGGGGGGACATGTTCGCTCCTCAGCGGGCGTCGACGACGGGGTTGGTCAGGGTGCCGATGCCTTCGACGGTGGCCTCGACGGTGTCGCCGGGGACGAGGAACTCCGGCGGGACCATGCCCGCTCCGACGCCCGCGGGCGATCCGGTGGCGATGACGTCGCCCGGTTCCAGGGTGACACCGGAGGAGATGTCGGCGATGAGGCGGGCGATGGGGAAGAGCATGTGGCGGGTGTTCGACTTCTGCTTGGTGACGCCGTTGACGCGCAGGGAGAGGTCGAGGTCCATCGGGTCGGGGATGTCGTCGGCCGTGACGACTTCGGGGCCGAACGGCGCGTAGGAGTCCTGGCCCTTGGAGAAGAACCACTGGCCTGAACGGCGCTGGTCGCGGGCGCTGATGTCGTTGACGATGCTGTAGCCGAAGACGTGGTCGTACGCGTCCTCCTCGCTCACGCGGAACGCGGTGCGGCCGATCACCACGGCCAGTTCGCACTCCCAGTCCAGCTGGGAGGTGAGGTCGCCGTTGTGCAGGATCGGCCGGCCGGGGCCGGTGACGGCGGTGGCCGGCTTGCTGAAGAGCACCGGGCGCGAGGGCCGTTCCTTGTCGGTGTCCAGGCTGCGGCTGGACTCCTCGACGTGTTCGACGTAGTTCAACCCGACGCCGATGATCTTGCCGGGGCGGAGCGGGGCCTGCAGCGACACCTCGTCGATCCGGTGCACGGCGTCGGCCGGCCAGGCCGCCGGGCCGCCCGCGAGCAGTTCGCGCGCGGCCTCCCGGGCGGGGGCACCGGCCTGGATGAACGACAGCAGGTCCAGCGGGAGCCGCACGCCGGCCCGGCTCGCCAGGACGGCGAGGTCGACCACGCGGTCGTCGATCCGGGCCCCGAGGCGGAGTGGGGCGTCGTGGGCGGTGTGGGTGTAGGTGACCAGTCGCATGGCTGCTCCTCGCGCTTGACTTCGGTGGGAGTGGAGGGGGATGCGGGGGGTGGATGTGGGGGGGGGTGGGGGTTCCGGCTCAGGCGGTGGGCTGGTGACCGCCGTTGTCGGGGTACGCCTCTTCCCGGAAGAAGCTCAGGGAGCGCATCACGGGGAAGTCGTTGAAGGAGAAGAGGCAGGCGTCCTCGGACGGGTCCAGGTTGTGGTGCTCGTGCCAGGCCCAGGACGGGACGCAGAAGATGTCGCCCCGCTTCCACTCGAAGCGCTGCCCGGCGATCACCGAGACGCCCCTCCCCTTGGCCGCGGTGTAGACGACCGAGCCGGTGTGGCGGTGCGCCAGCGTGGCCTGGCCGGGACGCAGGAGCTGCATGTGGGCGCCCATGGTGGGCATGACGGAACCGCCGGTGAGGGGGTTGGTGTACTCGGCGATCACACCGTCGTACGGGGAGCCCTCGGTGGCCTTCGCGAGGTTGCGCAGGGCCTCGTAGGTCGGCTCCCAGGGGAAGGCGAGGAGCGGCGAGTAGGGCCGCGTCCACTTCTCCGTGCCGTACGGGAGCAGGTTGCCGCCGTAGCTGAGGACGGAGGAGTTGATCACCTTGCCGGGGGTCTGGTACAGCTCGGGATGGACCTCGTAGAAGCCGGCGTCCAGCGCGTTGACCAGGGGGATGTCCAGGCCGTCCTGCCAGATCACGGGGGCGTCCCCGGATTCGTTGCCGTGCTCGTGCCAGGTGCCGTTCGGTGTGATGGCGAAGTCGCCCGGTCCGACCCTCAGCTTCTGTCCGTCCACGATGGTCCAGGCGCCGGTGCCCTCGTGGACGAAGCGCAGCGCGGCCGCCTGGTGGCGGTGGGCGGTCATGGCCTCGCCGGGTCCCATGATCTGCAGGCCGGTGTAGAGCAGTCCCACGGCGGCGCTGACGTCCTTGCGGCCGGGGTTGACGAGCATGACCACGCGGCGGCCCGCGTCGTCGGCCTTCACGAGCGGCAGGGCCTTGTGGACGAGCGGCCGCAGCTGCTCGTAGCGCCACAGCACCGGGACGGACTTGGGCTGCGGGTACCAGGGCTCGATGTCGTTGGCGACGGTCCACAGGGCGCCCGCTTCGAGCTCGGCGAGTTCGCCGTAGTAGGCGGTGAGTTCGGGGCTCTCGCTCACCCGGGCGCGGCCCAACCGGCTGTCGTCGTACTCGGTGGTCATGAGTCCTCCTTGATGGGGCCGGCCGTATCGGTGCGGCGAGGTTCGATGGACGGGGGTGCCGTGCTGCCCGCGGCACCGGTGTCGGTCGCGAAGGTCACCGGGGTGCGGGGGCGGTCGTCGACGTGGAGCCGGAAGACGTCGAAGCGGTTGTAGTGGCCGACGATGTCGTGCATCTGCTTGGGCTGGATGCAGCGGGCGAGGTCGATCTCGGCGTAGACGATGCCCTCGTCGTCGACGAGCGGTTCGGTGACCGGACGGCCGTCGGGGCCGAAGATCCCCGACAGGGCGCTGCGGGGGCGGGTGAACTGCTTGCGCAGTTCCTCGTCGTCCCCGGCGAGCATGTCCACGATCTCCGGGGAGACGGTGGAGCAGGCCACCACGGAGAAGACCTTGCCCTCGAAGCTGTGGGCCGCCGTGCGGACCGCGATGGCGTCGGCCATGTCGTAGTCGGCGGGGGCCACGGGCAGGGCGATGTAGCAGGACGCGTGGACGAGCTCGCCCTGTGCGAGGAGGGTGAAGCGGGCCAGGGTGTTGGTGTTCTCGCCGCAGGCCAGGGCGCCGAGCGGGCCGACGGGCGTCTGGTGGACCTTGAGCGAACTGCCGTCGCCGCCGGTCCAGGTGAGCTTCTCGGCCCAGGTGGGCACCAGCTTGCGGTGCACGCCGAGGAGTTCCCCGTCGGGTCCGATGGTGAGCAGGGTGTTGTAGAGGACTCCGAGGCTGTGCGGGCCGCGCTCGTTGACGCCGATGACGAGGACGACGCCGTGCCGGCGGGCCGCTTCGCGCAGTCGGTCGACGTGCGGGCCGGGGAGGTCGACGGCGGAGCGCTGGAGCCGCTCGAACCAGGGTGAGCCCTGGACCGGGTTCATCGTCCAGTTCCAGTAGGGGTAGCCGGGGACGAACACCTCGGGGAACACGATGAGTTCGGCTCCGTGCGCGGCGGCCTCGGCGATCAGCCCGACCGCCTTGTCGACGGTGGCCGCGGGATCCAGGTACACGGGGGCGGCCTGCACGGCCGCGGCGGTGAAGCGTGGCAGATGGTCCATTTCGGGGCTCCAGGTCAGCGGACGGCCACCGCGGCGGCGGCCGGAACGGGCGGTACCCAGCGCTGGTGCACGGGCGGCGCGGCCTCGCGGAGCAGCTGGAGGCGGGGCGGGACACGGTCCGTACGGGCACCCGGCGGGCGGCCGCTGCCGGCCTTCCAGGAGGCCGGCCAGGGCGCCGCGGGGCCGCTGTAGCCCTGGGCGGCCGCGGCGTGCAGGGTCCACAGCGGGTCGTGCAGGTGGGCGCGGCCCACGGCGCACAGGTCGGCGCGGCCGGCCAGGACGATCGAGTTCACGTCGTCGTAGGTGGATATGGCGCCGACGGCGATGGTGGGGACGCCGGTGGCGTTGCGGATCAGGTCCGCGTACGGGGTCTGGTAGCTCCGGCCGTACCGGGGCCGCTCGTACGGGACGACCTCGCCGGTGGACACGTCGACCGCGTCGGCTCCGGCCCCGGCCAGGGCCCGGGCGATCTCCACCGCGTCGGCCTCGCTGGTGCCGCCCTCGGCCCAGTCGGTGGCGGACAGGCGGACCACGAGCGCCTTCCCCTCGGGCCATACGGCGCGTACCGCCCGCAGCACCTCCAGGGGGAAGCGGAGCCGGCCGGTGAGGCTGCCGCCGTAGTCGTCCGTGCGCGTGTTGGTCAGCGGGGACAGGAAGCCGGACATCAGGTGGCCGTGTCCGTACTGCAGTTCCAGCGCGTCGAAACCGGCGCGGTGGGCGCGTTCGGCCGCGGCCGCGAAATCGCGGGCGATGTCGTCCATGTCCTGGCGGGTCGCCTCGCGCGGGACGCCCGCGAGTTCGTTCCAGGGCAGCGGGGAGGCGGCGACGAGCGGCCGGCCCGCGGGGCCGAGCGGCACGGCCCTGCCGTCCGGCCGGGGTACGGCGGTCGCGGCGCGGCGGCCGGCGTGGGTGAGCTGGATGCCCAGGCAGGTGTCCGACTGGCCGTGCACGAAGCCGGCGATGCGCCGCCAGGCGGCCTCCTGTTCGTCCGTGTACAGGCCCGGGCAGCCCGGGGTGGCCCGGCCGTCGGCGCTCACCGCCGTCATTCCGGCGAAGACCAGGCCGGCGCCGCCGAGCGCCTGGGTGCTCAGGTGGACGAGTTCGAAGTCGCCGGGGACGCCGTCCCGCGCCGTGTACAGGGCGGTGGGCGGTACGACCACGCGGTTGCGCAGGTGCAGGCCGCCCAGCCGGAACGCGCGGAACATCGGCGGCACGGCGTCCGGGGCGGTGTCCGCGCCGCCGGCCCGGATGGCCGGGGGCGCGCTCAGGGCGGCGTGCCAGGAGTCGACGGCGTCGGTGAACCGCTCGTCCCGTACGCGCAGGTTGTCGTAGGTGACGCGGCGGCTGCGGGTGAGGAGGTTGAAGGCGAACTGCCTCGGGTCCTGCGCGGTGTAGCGGCCGATGTTCTCGAACCATTCGAGACTGGCCTGGGCGGCGCGCTGCGTGGATTCGACGACCGGCCGGCGTTCGCCCTCGTACGCGGCGAGCGCGGCCGGCACGTCGGGGTGTTCGTGCAGGCACGCGACGAGGGCGAGCGAGTCCTCCATCGCAAGCTTGGTGCCGGAGCCGATGGAGAAGTGGGCGGTGTGGGCCGCGTCCCCGAGCAGGACGACGTTCCCGTGGCTCCAGGAGGCATTGCGGACGGTCGTGAAGCGGATCCACTTCGAGGCGTTGGGGATCAGGCGGTGGCCGTCGAGGTGGCCCGCCAGGATCTCCTCGCACCGCCGGACGCTCTCCCCGTCGCTCTCGCCGCGGGCGAACTCCCGTGCGGCGAAGGCCTCGAAGCCCGCCCGCCGCCAGTCCTCCTCCGCCATCTCGACGATGAAGGTGCTGCGCTCACCGTCGTACGGGTAGGCGTGGACCTGGATGCTGCCGAAGTCCCCCTTCTCCACGATGAAGGTGAAGGCCTCGAAGACCCGGTCGGTGGAGAGCCACATGTAGCGGCAGTGGCGCTCGTCCAACTCCGTCCGGAAGGTGCCCGGATACGCCTCGCGTGCCGTGGAGCGGATCCCGTCCGCGGCGACCACCAGGTCGTAGCCGGCCGAGAGTTCCCCGACGGGCGGCGCCTCGGTGCCGTAGTGGACGGTCACCCCGAGGTCCGCGCAGCGCGACTGCAGGATCTCCCGCAGCCGGTTGCGGTCCAGGGCGGCGAAGCCGTGGCCGCCGGAGACGTGCACCTCGCCGTCGTAGCGGACGTCGATGTCGCTCCACCGGGCGAACTCGGCGGACATGGCGTCGAACACGGCCGGATCGGCCTGCGCGATGCCGTCGAGGGTCTCGTCGGAGAAGACGACGCCGAAGCCGAACGCGTCGTCGCGGGCGTTGCGCTCCCACACCGTGATCTCCCACTCCGGGGAGAGCTGCTGGGCCAGGGCCGCGAAGTACAGCCCGCCGGGCCCCCCTCCGATGACTGCTACACGCACGGTGTTCCTCCTAGTGGTTCCGGACAAAAGAATATGTCGCCGATTTGGCGATCGTCAAGAATTCGACACATCACGCGAAGAGCTCGGGCGCCTGGGGTCCGGCCTTGGTGAGGACCTCCCGCACGTCCTCGGGCCAGGCCGTGGTTCCGGTGGCCCGGGCGGCCGAGTGGGCGATGACCATCCGGCCGCTCGCGGCCACGCCCTCGCCCTCCCCCCGGACGGTGAAGGCGTAGTGGAGGGAACTGGTCCCGACCCTGGTGACCCGCAGTTCGGTGCGGACGGTCTCGCCGAACCACAGCCGGGCCCGGTAGTCGGCCTCGAAGTGGACCCGGGGCGTACTGCCGAAGAGGTGCGAGAGACCCAGCCGCCGCAGCAGGACGGCTTCGGCCGCCTCGACCCAGCGCACGACGGCGGAGTGGTGGTAGTGGCCGGCCGCGTCCGTGTCGGGCCATTCGACGCGCCGCTCGACGACGACGCTCGGCAGGTTCTCCACGAGGGCCTCGGGGCATCCGGCGGCGCAGGTGTCCGCGGCCGACGCCGAGGCCGGGGCCGACGCCGGGGCCGACGCCGGGGCCTCCTGCCGCGGGCCGGCGGACCGGGCGCGTCTGCGCAGTTCGGCGCGCTGGAGCTTTCCGTTGCTCGTACGCGGGAGCTCGGTGACGAACTCGACGGCGCGGGGGTACTTGTAGGGCGCGACGGTCCGCTTCACGTGGTCCTGGAGTTCCTTGACCGTGGCCGCGTCCGGCGCGACCCCGGGGCGCAGGATCACGTACGCCTTGACGAGCATGCCGCGCTCGTCGTCCGGGGCTCCCACGACGCCGCATTCCTCGACGTGGGGATGGGCGGCGAGCGCCTTCTCGACCTCGGGTCCGGCGATGTTGTAGCCGGAGGAGACGATCATGTCGTCGCTGCGGGCCACGTACCAGAAGTAGCCGTCGGCATCGCGGATGTAGGTGTCGCCGGTGATGTTCCAGCCGCTGCGGACGTACGTGGTCTGCCGCGGGTCCTCCATGTACCGGCAGCCCGTGGGGCCGGTGACGGCGAGGAGGCCGGGCCGCCCGTCGGGGACGGGCACGCCCTCCTCGTCGACCACGCGGGCCCGGTAGCCGGGAACGGGCTTGCCCGTCGAGCCGGGGCGTATGTCGCCGTCGGAGGCCGAGATGAACACGTGGAGCATCTCGGTGGCGCCTATCCCGTCGATGATGCCCAGGCCGGTGGCCGCGTGGAACTCCTCCCACACCACCGCCGGCAGCGCCTCCCCCGCCGACACGCAGCGCCGCAGGCCGGCCAGCCGGCCGACCTCACCCGCCGCCATGATCGCCCGGTAGGCGGTGGGCGCGGTGAAGAGCACGGTGACTCCGTGCTCCTCCACGAGTTCGGCCAGCCTCCGCGGGGAGGCCTGCTCGACCAGCAGGGTCGACGCCCCCACCGCGAGCGGGAAGACCACCAGTCCGCCGAGCCCGAACGTGAAGGCCAGCGGCGGGGTACCGGTGAACACGTCGTCCGGGCGGGGGCGCAGGACGTGCCGGGAGAAGGTGTCGGCGTTGGCCAGTACGTCCCGGTGGAAATGCAGGGTGGCCTTCGGCCGGCCGGTCGTTCCCGAGGTGAAGGCGATCAGCGCCACGTCGTCTGCGGCGGTGTCCACGGCGGAGAACGTCCCGTCCTTCGTCGCGCAGCGGGCCACGAGATCCGCTTCGCCCGGGCCGCCGTAGGCCAGCACGACCGGAGCGCCGGACGCGTCCTCCGCGGCTGCGGCGAGTTCGTCCAGGTAGCGGTGGTCGCACACGGCGAGGGCGGGCCGGCTGATGTCGGTCAGCTCGGCGAGCTCGGCGGCGCGCAGCAGCGGCATGGTGGTGACGGCGACGCCGCCCGCCTTCAGGACACCCAGCCAAGTGGCCACCAGCCAGGGGTTGTTGGGGCCGCGCAGCAGGACCCGGTTGCCGGGAACGAGGCCGAAGTCCTCGGTGAGCACCCGCGCGACCCGGTTGACGCGTTCGAGCAGGTCGCCGTAGCTCCACCGCTCGGTGGGGGTCAGCAGACAGGGCCGGTCGGGTCCCCAGCGCCGGACGGCCTCGTCCAGCAGCCGCTGGGCGCAGTTGAGCCGGTCCGGGTAGTGCAACTCCGGCAGGTCGAAGTGGAGTTCGGGCCAGAGGGGGTAGGGCGGAAGCCGATCACGGCAGAACGTGTCGACGTGCGCGGACGGGGAGAGCTCCATGGGGCGGCACCTCAATCTCGGGGCAGCGGGGAGAGTGGAGCAAGTATCTCGTCAAAATTGCGACCGTCAACAACACTCGATATTTGATTTTGATAACAAGGGGTTATACGTATGACTTCCGATCTCGCGGAGAGTACGGGGCGGCGGAATCGACTCATCGACCCCGACCATCGGGAGTGGCGGCTGCCGGGCCGCCACTCCCGCCCGGAGCCGGGGTCAGGCCGGCCGGAGGCCGTGGCCGTAGGGGAAGAGCGGGTCACCCGAGTCGTTGGGCACGTCCTCGTGTCCCGCGACGACGCTCTCCATCGAGCGGGGCAGTTCGAAGGGCAGCCGCCCCTCGGCCACCACCCGACCGAAGAGAACGTCCAGCAACGCCCGGTCCGAGGCGCCGAAGTTGGCCACGAGGGCTCCCGCCCGGTCCGCGATCTCGGGTATGACCGCCGCTCGGTCCAGGAAGATGTCGACGACGGTGGGAACGGCGGCGGCGACGTCGAGCACGGGCCTCAGCTCGCCCTCGGTGAAGTCGAGGCGGCCCGCCCGGAAGAAGGACTCGAAGCCCGTCGTCCGGTCCTTGTCGTACGGGGCCGCGATGCGCAGCAGCGCGACGTCCGCCTCGCCGGGCGTGTCCACGACCGTCGCGTACTCGGCGGCGACGGCCCGGTCCACGCCCTCCGTGTAGATCCGAACCCCGGGGGCGAGCGGCAGCAGGGGCTGCCCGGCACCCTCGGGGCGGTCCTTGAGGATGGTGATCGAGCGGCTCTGGGCCGCCAGGCCGGCCGCGGTGAACCGCGGGTTCCCGCAGATCCGGGCGGCGCCGTCGGGGTCCGCGTAGGGATCGTCGAAGAGGCCGAGGACGAACTTCTCCCTCAGCAGCCGCAGGACGGAGGAGTCGATGCGCCGGGTCGCCACCCGGCCCGTGCGGACGAGTTCCACGACGAGGTCGGGGGCCGCCTCACCGCCGAGCTGGTCGGCTCCGGCCTCGATGATGCGTTCCACCCGGGTGAGCCGGTCAAGGTCCTCCACGCCCCAGGCGCGCGCGGGGAAGGGCGCCCCGAAGATCTGCGTGTCGGTGACCAGGCCCCAGTCGGTGCAGACGATGCCGTCGAAGCCGTACTTCTCGCGCAGCACGCCGGTGATGACTCCCTTGTTGAAGCCGAAGCCGACCTCGTCGTAGGGGGTGCCGACGGGCATGGCGTAGTACGGCATGACCTGCGAGGTGCCGGCGGCGAACGCGGCCTCGAAGGGGATCAGGTGGTAGTCGAAGTTGTCGCCGGGGTAGACCTGTTCCCGCCCGTAGGGGAAGTGCGCGTCCTCACCGTTCAGCTGCGGCCCGGCGCCCGGGAAGTGCTTCGTCATCGCCGAGACGCTGTCGGTGCCGAGGCTCTCGCCCTGGAGCCCCCGGACGTAGGCGGCGACCATGCGGGCCGCCACTTCGGCGTCGGAGCCGAAGGTGCCCAGGACGCGCGGCCAGCGGGGTTCGGTGGCGAGGTCGGCCGTCGGGTGCAGGGCGAGGCGGATGCCGACCGCGCGGTACTCCTGGCGGACGATGTCGGCGTGCTCCCGTACGAGCTCCTCGTCGCCGACGGCGGCCAGGCCGGGCGGCTCGGGCCACAGCGAGAACCCCTCGGTCTGGGCGCTCGCCGCGGGATTGTCGACGAATCCGTTGCGGGGATCGGTGGATACGGTCACCGGGATCCCGAGGCGGGTCGCGGCGGCCAGGTCCTGGAGCCGGTTGTTCCACTCGGCCATGCGGCGCGGCTCCGCCGCCCCGAACAGGTTGAAGTGACTCATCAGCTTGCCGGTCACCATCGCGGAGGTGGAGGCGCGCATCGGGTCGTCGTCGGGCGCTCCGGGCTCCGGTTCCACCAGCGTGCCGTCCGGATTGATGGTGATCATGGTCTGGAAGAGGAGGCCCGCCTTCTCCTCCAGCGTCATCCGCCCGAGGAGGTCCCGGGCCCGCTCGGCCGAGGGGAGACGGGGGTCTTCGTAGGGTTCCATGACGCCGTTGCCGTTCAGATCACGGAACGACGTGCCGTCCGGAGCGGTCAGGATGCGCGGCCGGGCCGCCGGAGTGTCTGCCATCGAATGCTCCTCGAAGCTTCACTTCACGAGTCTTACGGCCCGGAGATTACACGTGTAACCGTATGCGGAACAGATCTGTGGAACGGGCCTGCGGAAACGGGCCAAGAGCCCGTCTCTCGGATCCGGCTATGAGACCGTCGTGCTCATGACCGAGGCCTGGGTGATCGACGACGGCAGGAGAACGCCTGCGTCGTCCGGCGTGGTGTTGGAGATTCTCCAAGCGAGGATCAGCAATGGGCAGCTTGAGACATGGTTGACCAGTTCGTCGGACCGGTCGTTGGCCTTCGTGACCAACACAAGACGCGCGATGGTGGTGCTGTTCGATGGGGAGTGCGCCGAGCAGCATGCCGTAGACCCAGGAAGTGGCGGATCGAGTGACGGGTTCGTCCTCTCCAATGGGCAGGATGATGAGTATGCGGACGAAGACACTGTTCCGCTTGAGGAAGCGTTCAGGATCGTCGGCCACATCCTCAGCGAGGGCGGCCGGCCCCCGGACGCGCGTTGGGCAAATGATCGCTGAGCGGGCGAGCTATCGCCGTGTCCGGATCAGGATGGCCGCGGGATGGAGTGCGGCCCCGTAGGCGATGGCGAGCTCGTCCGTTCGCATGGCCAGACCGCGCCACTGCTTGCGCCGGTTGACGCATCGCTCGACAGCGTTGCGCTGCTTGTATGCCTCGGCATCGAAGCCAGGCGGGCGGCGACCTGCGCGACCTCGCCGCAGGCGATGTCCGACCTGGTCGGACGGTTGCGGAATGACGGCACGGATGCCGCGCCGGCGGAGACGCCCACGGATCGCGCGGGAGGAGTACGCCCGATCCGCGAGGACCACCTCCGGCCGTGTCCTTGGTCTTCCAGATCCAATTCGAGGCACTCGGATCCTTGCCATGACCGCCTCGAAGGCCGGTGCGCCACCGGCCTGAACTGCGGTGACGCGCAGGGCCAACGGTCGCGCATGACTGTCGCCGGCCAGATGAACCTTCGTGCCCAACCCACCACGGGAGCGTCCGAGCGCGTGATCGTCAGGTTCAGGCCTGTCCCGCGCCCCCTCTTCCTGGCCCCGGCCGCATGCTGGTGAGCCCGGCAGACGGTGGAATCCACGGACACCGTCCAGCCGACGTCGTCATCAGCGTCCGCTGCGGCCGGCATGGCTGCGAGAATCCGTTCCCAAGTGCCATCAACTGCCCACCCAATCAGGCGTTTGTGAGTGGTCTGGAACGACCCGAGCTCGCGGGGAAGGTCCCTCCAGGGCGAGCAGGTGCGGTACTTCCAGGCGATGGCCTCAAGGGTCCGACGGTGGTCGGCCCACCGTCGTCCACGGACCGGATCGGCCGGCATCAGCGGCTGGATCCGGTCCCACATCGCATCAGTGATCAGCTCAGCGTTTCCTCGCGGCGTCCAATGGCGGCCGCATCGGGTACGAGGAGCAGCTTGCCGGTGGTACGGCGAGCCTCCAGATCGCTGTGGGCCCGGGCGGCCTCGGACAATGCGTAGCGGCCCGTTACGGTGACCTCAAGCGCCTTGGAGCGCACCCACTCGAACACATCGGCGGCCCGTCGGAGCAGTTCGGACCGATCGGCGATGAAGTCCCCGAGGCTGGGCCGGATCAGGGTCAGCGAACCGCCGTGGGCGAGCCGAATCGGATCAAACGGTGGTACGGCACCACTTGCCGCGCCGAAGAGCACGAGATGGCCGCGGGTTCGCAGGCTGGCGAGGCTCGCGTCGAAGGTGTGCGCGCCGACGCCGTCGTAGACAACCGGCAGTCCCTGACCGCCGCCCAGCCGCCTCACCTCGGCTGCGAGATCGTCGACTGCGGAGGAAATGATCACCTCGGCGGCCCCGGCACGCTTCGCCGACTCGGCCTTCGCCGTGGTCGACGTCGTGCCGATCACCCTGCCGCCGAGATGGGTGATGAGCTGGGTCAAAAGCAGCCCCATGCCACCGGCAGCCGCATGCACGAGCACCGTGTCGCCCCCCTGAACCGGGTAGGCGTCCTTGACGAGATAGTGCGCGGTCATGCCTTGGAGGAGCACGGCGGCGGCTGTCTCGAAGCCGATGTCGTCGGGCAGCGGCACCAGCCGGGAGGAGTCCACGACGGCCCGCTCGGCATACGTGCCGGGAATCTCCACCCAACCGACCCGGTCCCCTACTGCGACGTCGGCGACGCCGGGTCCGACTTCGACGACCGTGCCGGCGCCCTCGGAGCCCGGGGTGAAGGGCAGCGGGAGGCTGTACCGGCCTTCGCGGTGGTAGACGTCGAGGAAGTTGACCCCGGACGCGGCGACCTCCACGATCGCCTCGCCCGGACCCGGCCGCGGCTGGTCCACCTCGGCCTCCTGCAGCACCTCGGGACCGCCCACTTCGTACACCTGAATCGCTCGCATGGCCCTCCAATAACGGTTCTTCCCCCACCAACCCCGTTGATGGCGATCCGATTCCCGGCAAGCAGACCAACCCGCCGCGTCCACACCTGCGGACGCCCCGGCTCGATGCCCTGCGGCAGCAACGGCACAAGATCCACTTTCGCAACGGACCCTAGCCCTGAGGGCCTCCGATGGCCTGCTCCGTCCAGATGGTCTTGCCCGTGCCGGTGAACCGGCTGCCCCAGCGGTCGGCGAGCTGGGCGACGAGGAAGAGGCCGCGCCCGCCCTCGTCCGTCTCCCGCGCGCGGCGCAGACGGGGCTGGGTGCTGCTGGGGTCGGAGACCTCGCAGACGAGCACCCGGTCGCGGATCAGCCGGAGCCCGACCGGCCCGCCCGCGTAGCGGATGGCGTTCGTCACGAGTTCGCTGGCCACGAGTTCCGTCACGAAGCCCAGCTCGTCCAACTCCCAGTCGGACAGCTGTCGTACCACCAGCTCACGAGCGTGCGCGACGAGGGACAGATCGGCTTCGAGCTCCCACTGGGCGACCTGGTCGGGCGGGAGCGCGTGGGTGCGGGCGAGCAGCAGCGCGACGTCGTCGGCGGGTTCTTCGGGGAGCACTCCGTCGAAGACGCCCTGGCTGATCTCCTCCAGGGGCCGGCTCCGGTCGGCGCCGGCGAGCGAGGCCCGCAGCAGCTCCAGCCCCTCCTCGATGTCCCCGCCGCGGCTGCCCACGAGCCCGTTCGTGAACAACGCCAGCAGGCTGCCGGGGCTCACTGCGAACTCCGTGACCTCGAAGGGCACTCCGCCCACGCCGAGCGGGGGTCCCGGCGCCATTCCGACGAAGACCGGCTCCCCGCCCGGCGGCAGGAGGGCCGGTGGCGGATGGCCGGCCGTGGCGGCGGCGCACACCCGGGTCACCGGGTCGTAGACGGCGTACAGGCAGGTCGCGCCGAGCACCGCCCGCTCGGAGGGGGAGGCACCGCTGGTGTGCTCGTCGGAGAAGCCGAGCACCAGGTCGTCGAGGTGCGTGAGCAGTTCACCCGGATCGAGGTCGAGGTCGGCCAGCGTCTGCACCGCGGTCCGCAGCCGTGCCATGGCCGCGGTGGCGTCGAGTCCGTGGCCGACGACGTCCCCGACGACGAACGCCACGCGCAGGGACGGCAGGGGGATCACGTCGAACCAGTCGCCGCCGACGCCCACCACGCCGCCCGCCGGCTGGTAGATCCCCGCGGCGTCCGCGGCGGGCGTGTTCACGGCGGAGGTCGGCAGCAGGCTCCGTTGCAGGGCCACCGCCGACCGGTGCTCCTTGGTGTAGCGGCGGGCGTTGTCCACGCCGATCGCCGCCCTGGAGACGACGTCCAGCAGGAGCGCGGCGTCCTCCTCGCCGAACGCGGAGGGCAGTTGGCTGCGCCAGACGGTGACGCAGCCGAGGACCAGGCCGCGCGCGTAGAGCGGCACCGCCACGGACGAGTGCGCCCCGCCCGGTACGAAGAGCGGCAGGCTCGCGGGGTCCACTCCGAGGCCCGTGCGGAGCACGGACACGTCGGAGACCAGTACGGGCCGCCCCTCCATGAGGGGCCCCATCAGCTCACTGTCGGGTACGGGCGGCACGGCCTCGCCGACGGGCAGGAGGTCCTCCGCGGAGATCCCCGGGCTCTGCGCGGCGGCGGTCCGGCGCAGCCGTACGTCGCCGCTGGCCGCGAAGTGCGGCGGTTCGTCGCCGACCAGCACCGGTTCGGCGAGGTCCACGGTGGCCAGGTCGGCGAAGTCGGGGACGAGCAGGTTCACCAGGGTCTCGGCCATCCCCGTCACGTCGAGGGAGGCGCCGATGGTGGCGGCCGCGGCCTGGGCCAGCGCCGCCCGGCGTCGCTCCGCGTCCCGCTCGGCCGTGTCCGCCGTGGACGCGACGGGCGTCAGCAGCACCAGCCACCGCGCCCGCGGAACGGAATCGTCCGCGGCCCGCGCCGTGAGCGGGACCAGCTCGAACGCCGCACCGGACCGGAGGCCCGGCGGGTCCGCGCCGGGCCGGGTCACCGGGCGCCCGCCCGGGGCCGCTCCCGTTGCCTCGTCCGGAGGCAGCGGCAGCAGCGGAAGCAGCGGGGCGCACACCCGGCCCGGCGGGCAGTCCAGGAGCTTCTCGGCCGCTTCGGAACAGGCCAGGACCACACCCGCGTCGTCCAGCACGACCGCTGCCGTGCCACTGGCGGACATCGGGGCCGGGCCCGGGCGTCCGCCGTGCTCCGTTTCGCGCATGTCGCCTCCACGCGGCGTGGCATCCAGTATCGCCCCCGGGGAGTCGCCCGGCGACCGGGCGGCGGGCGCCCGCCTCAAGGGGCGCGGCGGACCCGGGCCAGGACGAGGACGGTGTCGTCGGTCGGCGGGATGGGCAGCAGGTTCGCGAGGACGCGGTCCGCCAGTTCCTCCAACGTCCCCGGGGGCCCGCCCAGTTCGGCGCGCAATGCCTCCAGGCCGGTCTCGATGTCCCGGCCGCGTGCCTCGATGAGGCCGTCGGTGTAGAGGGCGAGGGTCGCGCCGGCGGGGATTTCGATCTCGGTCGTACGGAAGGGGAAACCGCCGACTCCGAGCGGTACTCCCGGGGCCGCGTCGACGGTCTCCACCGTGCCGTCGGGGCGGAGCAGCAGGGGCGGAGGGTGGCCTGCGCCGGCGATGCGGGCGGCGCCGTTCCTCGGGTCGTAGACGATGTACAGGCAGGTCGCGAACTCGATCCCGGCCACCTGGGCGCAGGCGTCGAGCTCGGCGAGCAGGTCCGCGGGGTCGTCGACGTGCCCGGACAGGGCGTCGGCGGTGATGCGCAGCCGGCCCATGGAGGCGGCGGCCGACACGCCGTGCCCCATCACGTCGCCCACGACGAGCGCGACCCGGCCGTCCCGCAGGCTGCTCACGTCGTACCAGTCGCCGCCGACCTCCGTGATCCGGCTTCCGGGCACGTACCGGTGCGCCACTTCCACGTACGGGCCGGTCACCAGCGCCCGGGGCAGCAGTGCCCGCTGGAGGGTGAGGGCGATGTCCTGGACGCGGCTGTAGAGGCGGGCGTTGTCCAGGCAGATCGCGGCGCGTGAGGCGAGGTCGCCGGCGAGGACGACGTCCTCCGGGGTGAAGGCGGGGCGCTCCGCGGAGCGGCCGAACATGGCGATCCCCTGGACGGTGCCCCTGGCGATGAGCGGGGCGACGAGCAGGCAGGTCACCCCGCTCTCGGCCATGATCCGGGTCCGTGACTCGGTGAGGACGGTCCGGGCCAGGAACTCGGAGTCCACCTGGGCGGAGATGGCGCGACCGGTGCTGAGCATGTCGTGGATGACGGAGCCGGGCGGGTAGCGCACCTTCTCCACCCCGCTCACCAGTTCGACGGCCGGTGGGGGCAGGGTCGTCCCGGAGGCGATCCTGCGGGTGATCAGCGGCAGCGCCGGGTCGAAGTCCTCCGACTCGTCCATCCATTCCACGATCTCGACCACCGCGCCGTCGCAGAAGTCCGGCATCGACGCGTCGACCAGTTCCTGGGCCGTGAGGTTGACGTCCAGGGTGGTCCCGATGCGCGAGGAGGCCTCGTCCAGCAGAGCGAGGCGCCTGCGGCTGGCGGTGGCTTCCAGGATGGCCCGTTCGCGGTCGGTGACGTCCACCATCAGCCCGCCCACCCCGGGGCGGGAGCCGACGGCCTGGCTGAGGGGGAAGAGACTGACCGACCGGACCTGGTCCCGGTCCGGATGCCCCCGCGGGCGTGTCCCCACCAGGGTGCCGACGACGGGCGCTCCGCCCCGGGCGACGGCGCGGAGCATCCGCTGGTACTCGCCGCCGTCGGACATGATCATGATTTCGTCCATGTGCCGGCCGAGGTGCGCCTCGATGGAGAGTCCGTCCATGTCGGCGAGCGCCTGGTTGAGGTGGACGTACCGCAGGTCGGGGTCGAGCATGACCAGACCGATGGGGCAGGTCTCGAAGAGGGCGTCGAGGAAGGCGAGGTTGGTCTTGACCCGGTCGAGCTCGTCGCTGCGGCTCGCCAGGACCATCACCACCGAAGGGCCTCCGGCTCCGGTGACGGAGAACGCCCGGAAGCCGCAGGGGAAGACGCGGCCGTCACGGTGCCGGGCCGGCAGCCGGCCCCTCCAGTACCCCTGGGTCCGGCCCCGCCGCGTCAGCCGGTCGCACGCCTCCGAGGAGCCGCGGGTCTCGTCGGCGAAGAGAGCGGCGCCGGGCTTCGCCAGGACGGCGCCGGCGTCGTGCCCGAAGAGTTCGCGCGCGCCGGGTCCCCAGTAGCAGACGCGGTCGTCGTCATCGATGCCGAAGACGGCCACGGGCACGCGTTCGAGCAGCGTCCCCGGTTCGGACCGGAGGGGACCGTGAGCCTGCGCGCCCCCCGGCCGAGCCGATGGCACGAGACGTCCCCTTCCACCCGCCGATCTGTCCATCCATTATGCGAAGACCTCAGGAGCCCCGCGCCGGGAAGTGCGCCGAGGCGAGGACGGAACCGTCGGCGGCGAGCAGCTGCGCCCCGGTCACGGTGTCGGGGAACACGGGGGCCGGGGCGCCCCAGTAGCCGTAGCCGCCCTTGAGCGGGAAGGAGCCGACGTCGACCGTGGTGCCGTCGGAGTGCAGGAGCCGGCAGTGGACCGTCCGGCCGGCGGGCCCCTCCAGGTCGACGGACATGTACACCCAGCCCGGCGGGCCGGGGTGGGCGTACACCCGGCCCACCTCTTGGCCGTCCGCGACCAGGGCTGCCTGGAGCAGACCCGAGTCCTCCCGGGCTTGCGACGCGGGCGCGCGGGTGTCGTCGAAGGCCGTGCCGACGGCCCAGCCGCCGAAGCCGGCGGCGAGGGCCAGGGCGGCCGCGGCGGCCGCGAGCCACGCCCGCCGGGGCAGGTGCGGGTACGGGCGGCGGGGCGCCGACCGGGCCGGGTACAGCCGGTTCGTCACGCGGGTCTCGAACCCGACGGGGGGTTCGGCGCCCGGCAGCAGGGCCAGCAGGCCGTCTCCGGCGAGGGTCAGCCGCTCCACGTGTTCCCGGCAGCCGGCGCAGTGGTCCAGGTGCGCGATGGCCAGGGCCCGCTCCCTGCCCGGCAGTACTCCGAGCGCCAGCTCGGCGCCGAGCTCCCGCAGCCGCTCGCAGCTCATCCCGCTCATCGTCGGCGCTCCTCGCTCCCCAGGGACGTCCGCAGTTTGCCCATCGCCGTCCGGATCCGCGTCTTGGCGGTGCCCAGGGGGATCCGCTCCAGTTCGGCGATCTGCTGGGCGGGCATCCCGTAGATCCCCGCCATGACCAGGGCGCGGGCCTGCTCCCGTGGCAGCGCCGCCACCGCCGCCCGGATCCCGGCCGAGGTCTCGTCGGCGAGCGCCCGCTGTTCGGGGGTGTCGGGGGACTCGGGGGTGCCGGTCACGACGTCGAGGAGCGCGTCCAGGTCCTCGGGCGCCACGGGCCTGGCCCGGCGGGCGCGCACCGCGTCGATGGCCAGGTTGTGCGCGATGGTCGTGAGCCAGGTCTTCACCGACCCGCGGCGGGGGTCGTACACCTGGGCGTGCCGCCACGCCCGCTCGAAGGTCTCCTGCGCGATGTCCTCGGCGAGCTGGGGATCACCGGCGACCGCGAGCGCGACGCCGTAGACGGTGCGCTGGAAACGGCGCACGAAGGCGACGGCGATGTCCGGATCGCCCGTCGTCAGGCCCGAGAGCAGCGCCTCGTCGGGAGCGTTCCCGAGGGGAAGGCCCATTCTCCGCATACCAGTGGATACGGTCGGCCCGCCCCTGGGGATTGCGCGGGGGCGGGGGTACTTCACAAGGCCATCCTCCTCCCCCGCGCCCGGCCCGTCGGCCAATCCCTCCGCGCCGTCCGTCCGTATCCACTCCAGGACCGATCGACTTCGGAGGGCCGAGCCATGACGACGACATCCACGCGCGTCCGCGTCGTACGGGCACTGGCGGCCGGGGCCGTCGCCGGCGTGCTCGCCGGCTGCGGGGCCGGGGGCTCCGGCGGGAGTTCCGCCGGCGGGGCGCCTCCCCCGGCGCCGGAGCGGCCCGCGTCCGGAGCGGGGGGCACCCGGGTGACCGCGGACCTGACCGACTTCCGCATCGCGCTGTCGCAGAAGACGTTCGCGCCGGGCTCCTACGTCTTCGTCGCGAAGAACGACGGCCATCACGACCACGCGCTGGAGATCGAGGGCCCGTCCGGGGAGAACCGCACCAAGACCCTCGCCCCCGGTGCCTCCGACACGATCGGCGTGACCCTGAAGCCCGGCACGTACGAGGTCTACTGCCCCGTCGACGGGCACGAGGACCTGGGCATGAAGACGGAGATAACGGTGGGCGCAGCCGCAACGCGGCCGCCCGTGAACCCGGCCCCGGCCCCGGCTCCGCCGTCGGACGGGGGCGGCGGCTACTGAGCGGGGTCCCCGGCCGGCCGGCGGGCGGCGATCTCGTGGAGTTCCTCCTCCGTGAGGGCGATTCCGAACACCTCGCGCAGGGTCCCGTCCAGTGCCTCCGGCGCGAGGTGCGCGGTGACGCTGGTCCCGTCGGGGCGGGTGGTGACGAGCGTCAGGTCGTCCAGGCTGTGGTGGGCGGCCGGGGTCATGCGCTGCGCGAAGAGCCGGCGGACGAACGGGGAGCGCGCGTGCGTGCCCACGAAGTGGCTGCCGACGACGTAGTCGATCGGGTACTGGGCGGTGAGGGTGAAGGTGTGCCGGTCGACCCAGGGGGTCGGGACCCGCTCGGGGTCGTTGTCCGGGCCGGACGGGCCGGGGGCGGTCTGGTACAGCCACCACTGGTCGATGCCGTGGGCGCCGGGCCGCCGCTCCAGCCGGTGGCGCCAGCCGTCGTACGCGACCTGGGCTCCGTCGGCGAGTTCGATCGGGCCGAGCGGACCGGCCCCGAAGCCGACGTCGCACAGCCATTCGCGGTCGTCGTCGACGGCGGTCACGGCGAGCAGGCCGTGGGTGGCCGGGAGGACCTTGGGCGCGCCGAGGCTGACGCGCCCGATCATGCCGGTGACGTGGAACCCGAGGCGTTCCACGGCGGCGGCGAAGAGGAGGACGTGCTCGAAGCAGTAGCCGCCGCGGCGGCCCTGGACTAGGCGGGCCTCGACGGAGGGCAGGTCGAGCGGCAGGTCCCGGCCGAGGACGGCGTGGACGTTCTCGAAGGGGATGCCGGTGGTGTGGGCGCGCTGGAGGTCGCGCAGGACGGCGAGGGTGGGTTCGCGGGGGCCGTCGTACCCGATCCGGGCCAGATAGGCGTCGAGGTCGAGCAGTTCGCCGGACCACCGGTCGGGTCGGTGATCGGTCGGGCTGGGGTCGGGGACGGGGAGGAAGTCCGAGGGCGGGTCCTGCGGGCGGGTCCCGGGGGTCGGGTGGTCGGTGGTGGGGGCGGCGGTCGGCGCGCCCCCGGTCTCTGCTGGCCGGATGTTCATGATCCAAGCCTGCTACCTCGACCTACCTCGGGGTCAAGCCGGGGTGCGGGCCCTCCGTGCAGAGCCGCAGTCCGAGCCGGGACCGCAGGGCCCGGGCGGTGGACCGCACCTCGTCGTCCATGGGGCCGTCCGCGACGACGTCGAGCACGGCGAGCGCGAGGTCGGCCTCCGCCCGGGTGAGGAGGGGCAGGCGTTCGGGTTCGGCCGGGGATTCGATCTCCTCGGCCACGATGCTGGTGTACAGGTCGTCGAGCGTCACGTCGGGGGAAACGCGCCGGCCGAGGCCTGGTCACGCGGCCCGGAGAAGACTTTGCCCCCCGATGACCGATCCGGCCCGGCCGACGCACCCCGACGCGACGGCGGGCCCCGAAGCGACGGCGGGGGCACGCGCACTGCTGATCCCCCGGAACTGGTGCACGCTGGTGAAATGTCGGAGCGTGACGGGTCGGCCTCGCGGCTGCGGGCCGTGGAAGAGGCCCTGGAGCGGATCGGGACGTCCTCCGACGAGCGGGAGACCTGCCGGGAGCTGGCCGCCTTCCTCGTCCGTACGGTGTGCGACGCCGCCGCGGTGGAGCTGTCCGGCCGCGGCGCGGGGTACGAGCGCGTCGCGGTGCTGGGCGCGGCCGGGCTGCTGGAGGCCCCCGCGCCGGACCCGGGGCGGCCCGTGCGGGTCCGGGAAGGGCGCGGCGACGGTACGGCCGGGCACCTGGTCTCGGTGCCCCTGGCCGCCCGCGACGAGGTCCACGGCAGGGTGCTCGCCGCCAGGGCGCACGAGGGCTTCGACGATGACGAGCTGGCGACGCTGCGCTTCGCCGCGCGGCTCGCGGGCATCCACGTCGGGCATGCCCGGCGCCTGGCGGCCGCCGAGCAGACGGCGGTCGATCTCCAGCTGGCGCTGGTCACCGAGCCCGGCCGGCCGCACCCGAACCTGGAGATCGCCAGCCGCTACCTGCCCCTCGGCGGCCGCGCCCTCGTCGGCGGCGACTGGTTCGAGGCGGTGCGGCTGCACTTCGGCCGCACCCTGCTCGTGGTCGGGGACGTCATGGGGCACGGCCTGGACGCCGCGGTCGACATGAACGCGTACCGCGCCGTCCTGCGCGAGATCGCCGCCACCGACCTCGCCCCGCACCGGGTGCTGCGCCAGATGGACGCGCTCTCCGCGTCGGACGAGACCCGCCGGCCCGCGACCTGCCTGGTCGTACGGGTCGATCCCGCCCGCGGCATGGCCGTGTACGCCAGTGCCGGGCACCTGCCGCCCGCCGTGTTCACCGGTGGTGGCGCGGGCGAGCTGCTGGACGTCCCCGTCGGCCCGCCGCTCGGCACCGGCATCGGGGGGTACGAGGCGCTCGCCCGGCCGATCGGGCCCGACCAGACGCTGCTGCTGTACACGGACGGCCTGGTGGAACGCCGGGGCGAGGACATCGACACCTCGCTGGCCCGGCTCACCGCGCTCCGCATGAGCGCCGGCGCACGGCCCCTCGACGTGGTCGACACCGTCTGCGACGGGCTCGACGCCCTGCACGCCGAGGACGACGTGGCGGTGGTCGCCGCCCGCCCTCGCCCCCGGCCGTGATCCGCCGGACGGGCCCTACCCCACGGGCAGCGCGGGCAGGGACGGCTCGTACAGCCAGGCCTTGAACAGGTCGTCCATCGGCTCGGCCGCGTAGCGGGCCGCGTGGGCGGTGAACCCGGCCGTGGTCACCGCTCCGCCCCGGTGCACGGACGCCCAGTCGCGCAGCATCCGGAAGAAGGCCCCGTCGCCCAGGGCGACGCGGACCGCGTGCACGGCGAGGCCTCCGCGCTCGTACAGCCGGTCGTCGAACATCAGCTTGCGGCCCGGGTCGGCAAGCTTCAGGTCCTGCGGCTTGGTGGCCAGCAGCCGGTGCGCGATGGACGCCATCTCCTGCGCGGTGCGGCTGCCGGAGCGCTCCGACCAGAGCCATTCGGCGTACTTGGCGAGGCCTTCGTTCAGCCAGATGTGCCGCCAGTCGGCGATGCTGACGCTGTTGCCGAACCACTGGTGGGCGAGCTCGTGCGCGATGAGGCGCTCCGAGCCGCGTGCTCCGTCCACGTGGTTGACGCCGAACAGGGAGAGCCCCTGGGCCTCCACCGGGACGTCGAGCTCCTCCTCGGCGACGACGACCGCGTACTCGCCGAAGGGGTAGGGACCGAAGAGCTCCTCGAAGAGCCGCATCATGGCGGGCTGCCGGGCGAAGTCGCGGGAGAACCGCGGCAGCAGGTGCGCCGGTACGTGGGCGCTCTGCGGCACTCCGCCGAGCCCCGGGTCGCCGAGCAGCACCGTCTGGTACATGCCGATGGCCAGGCCGACCAGGTAGCTGGAGGTCGGGGCGGACTGCTCGTACACCCAGGTGGTCGTACTGGCCTTCGTGGTGCGGGTGAGCAGCCGCCCGCCGGCGACCACCGTGTAGGCGGAGGGGATGTTGACGGAGATCTGGTACGAGGCCTTGTCGGCGGGCCGATCGTTGCACGGGTACCAGGAGGGCGCGCCGACGGGCTGGCTCGCCACCAGCGCGCCGTCGGTCAGCTCCTCCCAGCCGAGGCCGCCCCAGGGGCTGCGCACGGGCTTGGGGTTGCCCGCCCAGTGCACCTCCACGGTGAAGGCCGCGCCGGCGGGCACCTGCTTGGCGGGCCGGATGCGGAGCTTGCCGCCCCGGTGGGTGTAGTGCGGCGCCCGGCCGTTCACCAGGACGCGGCCTATTTTGAAGTCCGCCAGGTTCAGGTGGAACTCGGTGAGCGCCGCCCGCCCGGCGATCGCGCTGAGCCGGGCCGTCCCGGCCAGCCGGTTCGGGCCGGGACGGTATTCCAGAGCGAGTTCGTACCGGTGCACGCGGTAACGGGCATCGCCGTTGGCCGGGAAGTACGGGTCCGCTACCGCTGTCTGCTGGCCGCTCACTGCCGGTTCCGCTCCCTGCGCTGTGCTCGTACGACGTGCTGGTGCGGGCCGCCCGGTCAGGAGCGCCACGCCTCGATCGGATTGCCCAGCCAGCGGGTGTCGGCGGGGACCGACTCCCCGGCCATCACGAGCGATGCGGGCCCCAGTGTGCTGCGGGCCCCGACCGTGCTCCCGGGCAGGACGATGCCGCCCGGGCCCAGGGTGGCGCCCTCGCGGAGAACCACAGTATCCGTCCTCAAGATCCGGTCGTGGAAGAGGTGGGTCTGCAACACACAGCCCCGGTTCACTCCGGCCGCGTCACCCAGCGACACCAGGTCCGTCTCGGGCAGCCAGTAGCTCTCGCACCACACGCCGCGGCCGATCCGGGCCCCCAGTGCGCGCAGCCACAGGCCCAGCAGCGGGGTGCCGGGGACCGATCCGACCAGCCACGGCACGGCCAGCACCTCGACGAAGGTGTCGGCGAGTTCGTTGCGCCAGACGAATCCGCTCCACAGCGGGTGCTCCCCCGTGCGGTGCCGGCCGACGAGCAGCCATTTCGCGGCCACCGAGACCAGGCAGGCGGCGAGGCCGGCGGCGAGCAGGACGGCCCCGGACAGCAGCGCGGTCCCCCAGGTCCCCAGGGCGGTGCCGATCAGGGCGCAGAGCGCCGCCGCGGTGAGGACGGCCAGCGCGGCCGAGCAGAAGACGGGTACCAGCCTGCACAGTTCGACCAGTCCGCGCGCCCACAGCAGGCGCACGGGCGGGTCGTACGTACGGCTCTGGTCGGCGTCGGCCGCGGACCGGGGCAGCTTGACCGGTGGCAGGCCCAGGTACGAGCTGCCCTTCTTCGCCTTCTTCGGGGTGGCGGACAGCACGCCGACCAGCCCGTCGTCGGGCACGGTGCGGCCGGGGGCGGTCATTCCGGAGTTGCCGAGGAAGGCCCGGCGGCCGATCTCGGAGTGTCCGATCCGCATCCAGCCGCCGCCCAGTTCGTAGGGCGCGGTCAGCGTGTCGTCGGCGAGGAAGGCGCCTTCGCCGACAGTGGTGAGGCTCGGCAGCGCGAGGACCGTGGACACCTCCGCGCCCCGGCCGATCTTCATGCCGAGCAGCCGCAGCCACACGGGGGTGATCAGCCCCGCGTACAGCGGGAAGAGCGTCTCCCGGGAGAGGTCCATCAGCTGGGTGACGGTCCAGGCCTGCCAGCCGACCCTGCTGTGCGTCGGGTGGCTTCCGGTGCTCAGCCCGAGGCTGAGCAGGCGTACGGAGACCAGCAGGAGCAGGGCGTAGGCGAATCCGTAGGCGAGCGCGCCGGGCACCACGGCGATCAGCGCACCGCGCAGCGCGTCGGCGAGCCCGGCGTCGGAGGGGACGAACCGGCTCGCGACGAGCAGGGCGGGCAGCGCGGCGAGCACGGGCAGGGCCGTGAGGCAGAAGCCGGTCGCCCCGTATATGGCCCGCCAGGCGAGCCCGCGCGGCGGGCGTTCCCTGGGCCAGTTGTGCTTGGCCCGGCCCAGTTTGACGGCGGGCGCCCCGGCCCAGCGCTGGCCGGTGGGGACCTGTCCGGCCACGGCGGAGCCGGGGGCCACCTCGGCCCGCTTGCCGACCCGGGCCCCGGGGAAGAGCATGCTGCGGGTGCCGACCACGGCGCCGGCGCCGACCTTGACGGGACCGATCACGAGGCGGTCCCCGTCCAGCCAGTAACCGGAGAGGTCCACCTCGGACTCCACGGCGCAGCCGCGTCCGAGCTTGAGCATGCCGGTGACCGGGGGCAGCGAGTGCAGGTCCACCTCGGGCCCGACCTTGGCGCCGAGCGCCCGCGCGTACCTCTCCAGCCAGGAACCGGTGAGCGAGGTCGCTCCGACGTACTCGGCGAGCCGCTCGGCCGTCCACAGCCTCAGGTGCACGCTGCCGCCGCGCGGGTGGCGTCCGGCCTTCACCCCGCGCAGCAGCAGGCGTGCGCCGCCGGCCGCGACGGCGAGCCGGCCGGGCGGGCTGTAGAGCAGGACGGCTCCGGTGGCGACGAGCCACCAGGAGGCGGTCGGCGCCCACGGGTAGGGCCCGAGCAGGTGCAGCACGTTGCCCAGGGCCAGGAGTGCCACCGTCCAGCGCAGGCCGACCACGGTGAAGAGCGGGAGCAGGAGCAGTGACTGCACCGCCTGGGCGCGGCGCGGGACCGGGGCGACGGTGCGGGCGGGACCGTCCTCCTGTACGGACTTCTCCAGCCTCCGGGCCAGCTTGCGCAGTACGGGCTGCTGGTAGATGTCGAGTACGGCGGCGCTCGGGTAGCGGGTGCGCAGCCTGGTGGTGAGCTGGGCGGCGGCGAGGCTGCCGCCGCCGATCGCGAAGAAGTCGTCGGTGCCGCTGGTGACGGCCACTCCGAGGGTCTCGCTCCACTGCTCGGCGAGCCAGGCCTCGGTGCCGTACAGCTGCTCGGCGGGGCCGGCGGTCTCCAGGTCGGGCAGCGGCCAGGGCAGGGCGTCGCGGTCCACCTTGCCGGAGGTGCGGGTGGGCAGTTCGGAGACGGGCGCGAGCAGTGGTACGAGGGCCGCGGGCAGTTCGGCGCGCAGCCGTTCCACCGCCTCCGCGTGGTCCCAGCCGTCCTGGGTGACCAGGTAGCCGACCAGCAGCTGGTTGCCGCTGCGGGCGGTGCGCACGGCCGCGGCCGCGCCGGCGACGCCGGGCAGGGCCTGGAGCGCCGCGTCCACCTCGCCGAGTTCGATGCGGCGGCCGCCGAGCTTGATCTGTTCGTCGCCGCGGCCGAGGAAGACCAGCCCTTCCGGTTCCGCGCGTACGAGGTCTCCGCTGCGGTAGGCGCGGTCCCAGCCCACGGATTCCAGCGGGGCGTACTTCTCCGCGTCCTTCTCGGGGTCGAGGTAGCGGGCCAGACCCACGCCGCCGATCACGAGCTGGCCGCTGCCGCCCATGGGAACGGGTTCACCGGACTCGTCGACCACGACCAGTTCCCAGCCGTTCAGCGGGAGCCCGATCCGGATGGGTTCCTCGCCGGTGAGGAGCGAGGCGCAGGCGACGACGGTCGCCTCGGTGGGGCCGTACGTGTTCCAGACCTCGCGGCCCTCGGTGACCAGGCGCTGGGTCAGTTCGGGCGGGCAGGCCTCGCCGCCGAAGATCAGCAGCCGGACCTCGCCCAGGTCCTCGGGTTCCCAGAGCGCGGCCAGGGTGGGCACGGTGGAGACCACGGTGATCTCCTGCTCGACCAGCCAGGGGCCGAGGTCTGCGCCGCTGCGCACCTGGGAGCGGGGGACGGGGACGAGGCAGGCGCCGTAGCGCCAGGCCAGCCACATCTCCTCGCAGGAGGCGTCGAAGGCGACGGACAGTCCGGCCATGACCCGGTCGCCGGGGCCGATCGGCTCCTCGGTGAGGAACAGCGCGGCCTCGGCGTCCACGAAGGCGGCGGCGCTGCGGTGGGTGACGGCGACGCCCTTGGGCTTGCCGGTGGAGCCGGAGGTGAAGATGATCCACGCGTCGTCCTCGGGGCCGGGGCGCGCGGCGGTCCGGCCCCCGGCGGAGCCGGTGGGGTCGGCGGCGATGGCCGTGCCGACGACGTCGATGTGATGTCCGGCGCCCAGCACGGCCCGCACCCCGGCTTCGCCGAAGACCAGTTCGGCCCGCTCGTCCGGGTCCTCGGCGTCGACCGGGACGTACGCGGCGCCCGCCGCGAGCACCGCGAGGATCGCCACGTACAGCTCGTTGGTCCCGGACGGCACGCGGACGCCCACCCGGTCGCCGAGCCCGACCCCGGCGGCCGCGAGGGCGACCCGCCGGCGCTCGACCTCGACGGCGAGCGCGCGGTAGGTCAGTTGGGTGGTGCCGTCGTCCAGGGCGGGTTCTTCGGGGTGGTCCCGTACGGAAGCCTCGAAGATGTCGACGAGGGTGCGCTTCGGGGCGGCGGACCCGGCGAAGAACCGGGCCGATTTGCCGGACTCCTCATGCTCTTCCCCGCCGCCCAGCGGAGTGAACGTACCGCTCTGAGGTGTGGCTGCCATCGGCCCTCGCGTCTCGTTCCCGGAAACGTCCGGGTCGCCGGCGGAGGCCGGGTCTGCCCGGGTTGTTCCGATCCAGCGCCAAACAGCCCGTCATTTTAGTCCGTCATCACGGAAATCCTCGTCGACACCTTGCGCGTGGCCGGGAAAGGACGGTAATGAGACGCCGCGAGCGCGTCAGCCGACGACCCGCGCCGTGTACTCCCCGGCCGCCTCGACCGCCGCGGTCAGAGCCGCCGGATCGACATCGGTCCCTTCCTCCAGCCGCACCACGCAGCGCCCGGACCGCGTGTCCGTGGCGGCCGACGCGACTCCGGGGACTTCCTCCAGTTCGTCGTCGACGAGCAGACCGCAGCTGGTGCAGTGCATGCCCTCGATCAGGAGCTCCACGCTCCGGGCGGCGCCGTCCGTTTCCGGCCGACGGCGGGCCGCCTTGCGGCCGAGGAATCGGGTCATGTTCATCGCGCGTCCTTCGTGAACTCGATGGCACCGGTCTGCATGCCCATGGCGCAGGAGAAGCGGAGGGTGCCCGGCTTGCGGGTGCCCAGGTCGATCTCGGTGTCACCGTCCCGCTTGACGATCTCCTGGACTCCGAGTTCGGGGATGGTGAAGGCCCGGGCGCAGCCCCCGGAGTCCCGGCCGTGCAGCACCAGGGTGGTGGGCACTCCGGCGCGGGCGGTGAACTGCGTGGGGCTGTAGAAATCGGTCACGGTGAGCGTGACGATCTGCCGCCCGGAGGCATCGGTGCGGACGGGTGTCACGACTTCGCCGTCCCCTCCTCCGTTCCCGCCCCCGGAGCCGCTGCCGTCGCCGCCCGTCACGATGAACGGGCCGCCGCCCGCCGCGGCCGGTCGGCTCGGGGTGTCGAAGGACGCCCAGCCGCCCGCCTGCAGCGCGGACATCACGGTCCAGGCGGCCACGGCGAGCACCACCACGCCGGTGAGCCCCGCGAGCCGGCCCGACAGCGCCTGGCTGCTGCGGCGCAGCAGATAGCCGAGCAGCGCGAACAGCGGCGCCGTGCCCAGCACGAATCCGGCCATCACGGCGGCGCCCGCAGTCGGGGAGCCCGCGGTGACGGCGAGCAGTTCCATGGAGAGCGTCACCCCGCACGGCACCAGCACCGTGGCGAAGCCGATCAGCGCCGGGGTGACGGCCGAGTCGGTCTTCGCGCTGCGGCGCATCAGCCGCCCGAACGCGGCGGGCGGGCGCGGCAGGATCCGCCCGACCGCCTTCACGCCGAACAGGTCCAGTGCGAACAGCACCATCAGCCCACCGGCGGCCAGCAGCAGCGCGGCCTGGGCGCGGGGACTGGGTTGGAGGGCGTCACCGAACACCCCCAGCAGCGCGCCGAGCAGGGTGTGGGAGAGGAGCTTCCCGCCGAGGAAAGCGCCGACCGGCGCGAGCGGGGCGGGGGATGCCGTGGCGGGTGTCTTCGGGGCCTGTGTCTTCGAGGCCGGAGTCTTCGGGGCCGGAGTCTTCGGGGCGGTTGTCTTACGGGCGGGGGTGCGGCGGCGGGTGACCGCACCGGCCAGCAGACCCCCCTGTACGGCGGCGCACGAGGCACCCCCGGCGAACAGACCGGTGGTCAGACCGGTGATCAGCAAAGCGGCGGACGACGGCATGCGTCGTTGCTCCTGTTCTGCGACGACGGCACGCGCACGCGGACGACTGGGTCCGGGCGTGCCGAAGTGGACGTGGGCGGACGGCGTCCCGCGGCCTTTCGGTACCGCGGGTGGCCGGCCGTCACGTCCGTGACACGCACAACCGGTGGAGATCGGGAGGGCTCGCCGCCGGCGGCGGAGCATGCGGCCACGCCGCCCGCACCCGAGGGGCGCAGTCGGCCACGGCGGAGACCGCCGCCGGAACGTGCGTCGGCGCACTGTCCTGGCCGAGCGTGACCTTGGGCGCCACGCACTGATGGTCGGCGGCCGGGCAGTCGGGCCGGCGGTCGGGCACCCGGGCCACGGCCGACGCCTGCCGCTCGGCCCGGTAGGCGGTGTGCCGGGCCATCGCCGTGTCCGCCATCGCCACGGGCGAGGACATGGGCATGGACCTGGACATGGGCATCGCCATGGCCGGACGTGCCGCCCCGGCCAGACACACGAACACCGCGCACGCCAACAGCGCTCCGGTCCAGGCCCGGAGCGACAGGAGCAGGCGTCGCGGCATGCGCGCCATGCTAGTCGGTGCCGCCACGCCCTCCCGAGCCGCCCACATCCCGCCCGGGCCGCGGGCATCCGCCATCGGCCAAGAGGCCGAACGGACGGCGCCACGGCGACGGCCCCCCGGCGGGCAGGGTGCCGTCGTCGGCGGCCTGGCGGTCCCGCCGGTCAGGGCCCAGGCGCCCCGGGCCCGGGCAGCGGCGGCCGCGAGCCGCCCGCACGCCCGGGCGGCCCGGCACGGTCGGGGAGTTCGAGTCGCCCGGAGTCACACAGTCCCCGGCGCGCCGGCCGGCGGGGGCAGGCCGGCTGCCGTGAGGGCTTCGCGCAGGGCCGCTTCGCTCGGCGCGCCCGACAGCGTGCCGTCCGCGTCCCGGTACAGGCGGCACGACAGGCTCGGCTCCGCGTCCGCCGGAGCGAACGGGTCCACGCCGTCCAGCAGGATCGTCGGTGAGCCGTTCATCCCGTACGCGGCGGCCCCGGCCCGATCTCGCACCTCGACCAGCTCCACCTCGGCCCCTCGGCCGCCCAGCGCGGCGCGGACCCGTTCCAGCACGGGCGCGGCGTTCGGGCACCCCGGTACCACCAACACGCTGATCCGCATCGCCACCTCCTCCCGCTCCTCCGGCGCCCCGCCCGCCGGCCGTTCACCCCTGCCCGCTATGGTCACCGCATGGTCACGGCCCACGCTGCATCCCGCGCGCCCCGGACCCGCCGTCCGGCGGGCCCGCTGCGGCTGTTGTGGCTGGCCGCCCTGCTGTTCGCCTTCCTCTACACCCACGCCGCCGGGGCGGACACCGCCTCCGCACACGTCACCGGCGGCGCCGTGGCCGTGGCCGAGGTGTACGGCGAGTCCTCGCCCGACGGGGGCGATGAGGACGGCGGGCACGGCCACGGCCACCCCGCCGCGGCATGCGCCTCGGGCCACCCGCCTCAGGGCGTGGACCTCCCCGAGCCGTCGTCGGCGCCCCTGGGGGAACCGGCCGTCGCCGACCGCGCCGCGAGGACGCCGTGGCCGTCGGCCCGCACCGCCCCGGCCGCACTGCCCCCCATGCGAAGTTCCGTCGGTTCCATGGTGCAGCGCGTATAGGTCCGTCCAGGCGTTCTGCCCGGATCCGACCTGAAAGCTCATCGCCGACCCCGGCCGCCGCCGACCCTTGATCGCGGACGGACCGGGTGATGAGCCACGCCTGCCTGCACCATCGAAGGACACGCACACGTGACCACGCACCAGTTGCTCCACTCCCCGACCACGACCACGACCGGCGCCACAGGACGCACCGGCCGCCGCCGTATGCAGCGCACCCACCGGCGCTCGCTGGCCGCCCGCTACCTCGGGTACGTCGGCTACTTCGTCGGCGCCGGCCTCATCAGCGGCGCCGTCGTCCACCACCCGCTCGACCCCGACCGCTACACCCGCATAGCCGGCTACGGCGCGCTCGTCTTCCTCGCCGCGACCGTCCTCAACGAGTTCCTGCTCACCCGGGAGCGACCCGGACTCCCCCGCGTCCTGCTCGTCATCGGCTCCTCGCTGCTGCTGTCCTTCGGCATCGGCATGCTCAGCGGCGGACTGCAGCACTTCGACGACTTCCCGGACCGCGGCGCCGTTCTCGTCCCCCTCGGCCTCGTCGTCTCGTTCGTCGCCTATGTCGTCAAGGACGCCGACACCCCCTGGCACCGCGTCTTCAGCCTCATCGGCCTCGCGGTCCTGATCACCGCCGCCCTCGCCTTCGTCGGCCTGCGCCAGATCGCCGCGTCCATGGACTCCGCCGAGACCGCCCCGGGCGGCCACAGCCACGGCACCGCCGAGCCCGGGCAACCCGCGGCCCCTGCGGCGCCCGCGGCCACCGGGTCCCCTTCGGCCGGGCCCGCCCCGACGGCTTCGGCCCACGACGACGGTCCCGGCCACGGCCACTGAGGTCAGTCGAGCGTGGGGACCGCTCCGCCCTCGGCCCAGCCGATCTCCACGCCCGACAGCCGGCCCAGCCAGTCGGCGGTGACCTCCGCGAGCCGGGCCCCGTCCGGTGGGGTCCGGCCCAGGCCGACCGCCAGGCGTGCCCCGCCCGGGAGGGTCTCGAACGGCCGGGGCCACGCGTCGGCATCGGCCGTTCCCGCCCGCGCCAAGGCGGCGAGCAGCTCGGGCAGCCGTTCCCGTACGAGGTCGAGGCGAGCGCCGGGTTCCCCGTCCGGCCCCGTACGCACGGTCAGTACGGCCCACGCCGCGTGGTGCCGGTGCGAGGGTGGCCCGCCCGGGGCACCGGGGGCGGGCTCCTCCCAGCGCACCTCGCCCGTACCGAGGGCGACGGTGGCGCGGGGGCGCATCGGCTCGGGGCCCCGGCGGGAGAGCACGACGAGCTCGTCGACCCGCGCCGGCGTGCTGCCCAGCCGCGCGGCGCACTCCGCGGCCAGCCGGCGCGCGTCCCGGGTCCGGCCGAGGGAGAGGTGCGGGGTGAAGCGGGGGGCGCGGCCCCGGCAGAGCGGGAAGTGCTCCACCAGGACGCGTTCGAGCCCCGTCCAGGGGGCCTGGCCGGCCGCGGCGGGGTCGAGCCAGACCGTCGCGTAGGCGCGGTGCCGAAAACTGCGAACCCCGCCGAGCCGGACGTCGAACGGGGCGCACGCGGCCGCGGCGGCCTCCAACGGCGCGGCGGCCGCCTCGAAGTCCGACTCCGGGACGAAGCCGAACAGGAGGTTGACGTGCGGGGGCCACCGGCGGATCTGCGGATCGTGCTCCTCGCGGATGCGCTGGATCGCGGGCCACAGTTCCGCCGGGGGGATCCAGGCCACGGCGGTCCTCGGCGTGCTGCCGGCCCCGAGGACGTCCGCCGCTCCCGGTCCGGGCCGCACCCGCGTCAGGCCGGTGGCGCGGGCGCGGGGCGCGTGGTTCCGGGAAGGCAGGTCACCGCCGGGTTGAAGGTCTCGTACGCCCCCAGGGGGTTCTTCTTCCAGAGCCACAGGTGCAGGGCGTAATGGACGGGCTGGCCGGGGAAGTTGCCCCGGTGCGGGCCAGTGAAGGGCACGCCGAACATGGCGGGGCGGTCGTCGTCCGTCGCCGGGTTCCCGTCCCGGTCGTAGACCACCCACTGGACGCCGACGAGGCGCTTGCCCCCGTGTCCGTCGTCCTCGTAGTACAGCGCGGCGGGCTTGGCCGGGTCGACGGAGTTGTCGTAGGCGTGGTTGAAGTGCGGGTACCCGAGCGCGCCCGCACCGCTGCGGTTGGCGACGCAGTACTTGTCCGGTACGTAGCCGGCCCGCACCGCATTGGAGTGCTGCTGGTAGCGGGCGGTAGCCCCGTAGACGGCGGCGCGTGCCGCGGCGGCCCGGGCGGCGTCCGCGTCGGAGGCGGCGGAGACGGTGGCGTTGGCGGCGGGTGCCGGCAGGGCGAGCGAGGCGGCTGTCGTGAGCACCAGGGCGAGGCTTCGGAGCATGCGCGGACTCCTTGGGACGCCGGCCGGACGAACGGGCCGAACGAACGGGGTGGGCGGGCCGGGTGGACGGGCCGGTTGGACGGTCGGGTGGACGGGGTGCATGTCCCCGGCCGCCCGGGCGTGCCACACCGCCGGACCGGACGGCTGACAGCCGATCGGCCGACCGCCGGGCGCGTACCCTCGCGGGCCACCGCGCGCGAAGGGCCCGTATCCGGCGCGGACAAGACCACTCGAACGGGACCGCCGACGTTTCGCGGACCGTCCGCGCCGGGAACCGGTGTGTCGCCGAAACGCGAGCGACCGGAAGGTGCGGAGCATGGCGCAGGAGAAGACGGCACCGGCGGGTGGCCACACCCTCGACGAGATCGTGGCGGCCGTGGCCGGCGGGGCTCCGGGATACCGGACGTGTCCGCATCCGGCTTACGCCGCGCTGCGCGAGCAGGCGCCGGTGTGCAGGCTGACGCCTCCGCACGGGATCGACACGTACCTCATCACCCGCTACGACGACGCCCGGGACGCCCTGTCGGATCCGCGGTTCAGCAAGGACATGCACGGCGCCCTCGACACCTACCACGCGGTGTACGGCAGCGTCTTCGACGCCCTCGACGACAACGTGCTGTTCGCCGACCCGCCCCGCCACACCCGGCTGCGGCGCAGTCTGCGGAGCGCGTTCACGCCCCGCCGGGTGGAGGAGATGCGGGCGGGGATCACCGCGATCGCCGAACGCCTCCTCGACGAATGCGACGGCGGCGAACCGGTCGACCTGATGTCGCGGTTCGCGTTCCCGCTGCCCATCGCGGTGCTGTGCGAACTGATCGGCATCCCCGACGACGACCGCGCGGAGATCACGGAGCAGTTCTCGATCGTGGCGCGCTCCCGGTTCGATCCCCGGCTGAAGGACGAACTGCTGGCGGCCGAGGAGTGGCTGCGCGGCCGCTTCACGCGACTGATCTCGTACACCCGCGAGCACCCCTCGGACTGCTTCCTGAGCGACCTGATCCAGGCGGAGGAGGGGCTGGACGAGACGGAGCTCCTGTCCTCGCTGTGGGTCGTCTTCTTCGCCGGGCACAAGACGACCGCGTTCCAGATCGGCAACACCGTCCTCAACCTGCTGCTGCGTCCCGATCAGCTGGAACGGCTCCGGGCGGACCCGCTGCTGATCCCGCGGGCGGTGGAGGAGAGCGTCCGTTTCGAGGGTTCGGTGGAGACGTCGACCTTCCGTTACGCGGCCGAGGACGCCGAGATCCGGGGAACGCGGATTCCCAAGGGGTCACTGGTGCAGATCGCCATCTCCTCCGCGAACCGGGACCCGGAGAAGTTCGACCGTCCCGACGTCATGGACGTGACGCGCGAGGGACTCCAGGGTGCCCACCTGGGCTTCGGTTACGGCACGCACTACTGCCTGGGAGCGCCGCTGGCCCGGCTCGAACTCGAAGTCGCCCTCTCCACGCTCCTACGGCGTTTCCCGGCCATGGCACTGTGCGACGCGGAGGAGAGCGAGGCCGCGTGGCTCAAGGGCCCGATGGCGGCGTTCCGGGGGCTCCAGCACCTGCGGCTCGTGCTCGACCCGTCGCGGGTCGTCCGGGAATTCGCGTCGGTACCCACGGCAGGAACCTGATCCAGACCCCACGGACGGACGGACGGCGGACCGGTATGCCTGACTCTACGAGTACCTCCGAACTGCACCTGCCGGGACTGGCGGCGCCCGAGGCCGCGGCAGCGGCCGCGGCCGGCCACGCGGTGCAGGCGAAGATCGACATGCACCATCACTTCTGCGCGCCGGAGTGGCGCGAGTGGGCCGAGCGCCACGAGCTGGTCAATCCGCAGCAGCTGCCGCCGTGGGCCCGGTTCGACGCCGAGGACTCGATCCGCTTCATGGACCGCGTGGGCATCGCGACGGCCGTGCTCAAACCCATGCTGCCGGCGAGGTACCACTCGTCCGCGCAGCTGCGCGAGGCGGTCAACATCACGCTCCTGTCCATGCTGGAGGTGGCGAACTCGCATCCCGGCCGGTTCTCGTTCTACGCCCCCCTCTTCCTGGAGGACGCCGAGGCCTCGTCCTGGGCCGTGCGCCGCGGACTCGGCCAGTTCGGGGCGGTCGGGGTGAACGTGACGGCCAACCACGGGGGCGTGTACCTCGGCGATCCCTCCTACGACCGGATCTTCCACGAGCTGGACGACTTCGGTGCCGTGGTGGACACCCATCCGCACAACCTGCCGGGGAGCCCGCCCGGCGCGGCGGCCGTCCCCGGCATTCCGAACTTCATGTGCGACTTCCTCCTGGACACCACCCGCGCCGCCGTGAACATGATCAGCAGGCGGACGCTGGACCGCTTCCCGAACATCAAGGTGATCCTTCCGCACGCCGGCGGGTTCCTGCCGTACATCGCACCGCGGATCCAGGCCCTGGGACGGTTCTGCGATCCGGCCGTCGACCCCGGCGCCGTCCGCGACCACCTGCGTCGCTTCTACTACGACACCGCGGGGCCGATGGCGCCGGCGGCAACCCTCCTCGCGCATGCGCCCGCCGAGAACGTCCTGTTCGGCACGGACTTCCCGGCCGCCCCCGCCGACACCGTCGTGGACCTGGCGCTGCCCGCCCTCGACGCGGACCCCGCGTTCACCCCGGAGCAGCTGACGGGCGTCTACCACGACAACGCGCTAAGCCTGATCCCCCAGTTGGCGACGGTCTGAGCCGTACGCCTCGAACAGCAGCCTCGCGGCCACCGCCGCCCCGTCGGCGCAGAACGCGTCGGCCACGGCGGTGGCCCGGGCGGCCGTCTCGGGCGCCAGGGCCGAAGCCAGGGCAGCGGAAAGGGACTCGAAGGTCGGAGTCGGACCGTCGTGTGCCGCACCGATGCCCAACTCGGTCACCCGGCCCGCGAAATAGGGCTGGTCGCCGCCCTGCGGCACCAGGACCTGAGGCGCTCCGGCCCAGGTGGCCGTCGTCGTCGTGCCCGCGCCGCCGTGGTGCACGACGGCCGCCGCCCGGCGGAACAGCGCCTGGTGGTTGACCTCGCCGACGACGAAGCAGTCGTCCTGGTCGTCGACCCTGGCCAGGTCGGCCCAGCCGCGGGAGAGGACCACACGGCGGCCCTGCGCGCGGATCGCCCGGACCGCCGCCTTGGCGACGTCCCCGGGATCGCGCATGGGGATGCTGCCGAAGCCCACGTACACCGGTGCCGGGCCGGCGTCCAGGAACGCGACCAGTTCCGCGGGCAGCGGGCGTTCGTCGGGCAGGACCCACGCGCCGGTCTGCAGCACGTCGAGGTCGGCCGGCCGCTGCCACGGGGCCAGGACCGGGTCGGCGGCCAGCCACGGGCGGTCGGTGAAGACGTGGTCGCGCACCCGGTCCAGCGGCGGCAGGCCGACGGACGCCCGGTGGGTGTTGATCGCCTCGCCGAAAACCTCCTGCGCGTCCCGGGCGTCCCGGTCCCACAGTTCGCGGTGGTCGGTGACGTCGGCGGGCAGCGGCCGGCCCGGCCGCGGGATGGGCGGATGGTGCGGCGACGGCAGGCTCACCGGCTGGTAACTGGCGTACACGTACGGAACGTCCAGCTTCTCGGCGGCGGACCGCACACCGGCCGCGGCCGGCAGGAGCCCGGTCGCCACGACGACGTCGCAGCCCTCGGCCAACGCGGTGACGTTCTCGTGGAACGCGGCGACCAGCTCGGCCGCCCGCCGCGGCAGGCCCCCGGGAGCGGGCGGCGTCTTCCCGGTGACCAGGTCGCGCACCGACGCCCCGGTCGGCACCATCTCCACGCCGACCCCGGCCAGCCGCTTCTCGAACTCCTCGTCCGGCGGTGCGCACACGAGCACCTCCGCACCCCGTTCCCGCAGCCGTACCGCGAGCCCCACGAGCGGCTCGACGCCTCCGCGCGAGTCGTATGCCGACAGCACTACACGCATTTCTGAACTCCCCCGTTCAGGTGGGTAACCTGGAAGCATGCAGGGTGATTTGATCACACTGTGCCTCGCGGGCGACGTGATGCTCGGGCGGGGGGTCGACCAGATCCTTCCGCACCCGGGAGACCCGGCGCTGGCGGAGGCGTACGTCCACGACGCCCGCTCGTACGTCGAGCTGGCGGAGGCCTCGAACGGCCCGATCCCCCGGCCGGTCGCCTTCTCCTGGCCCTGGGGCGACGCGCTGCCGACCATCGACCGGGCCGCGCCCGACGCCGTGGTGCTCAATCTGGAGACCAGCGTCACGCTGAGCGACGACTTCGCACCGGGCAAGGGCGTCCACTACCGCATGCATCCGGCCAATCTGCCCTGCCTGGCCGCCGCCCGCCCCGACGTGTGCGTCCTGGCCAACAACCACGTGCTCGATTTCGGCCGCCGGGGGCTCGCGGAGACCCTCGACGTGCTGGCCGGCGCCGGATTCGCCGTGGCGGGGGCGGGGGCCGACGCCGAGGCGGCCCGCCGGGCGGCGGCCGTTCCCCTCCGGGGCGGCGGGCGGGTGCTGGTCCGGTCCTTCGGCATGCCGTCCAGCGGGATCCCGCCGGGCTGGGCCGCCTCGGCGGACCGGAGCGGGGTCGACTACGTGGCCGAGGCCTCCGAGGAGGCGGCGGCCTCGGTGGCCGCCCGGATCCGGCGGGAGAAACGGCCCGGGGACGTCGTCGTCGCCTCGGTCCACTGGGGTTCCAACTGGGGCTACGCCGTCCCCCGCGACCAGGTCCGTTTCGCGCACGCGCTCGTCGACGGCGGCGCGGACGTGGTCCACGGGCACTCCTCGCACCACCCCCGGCCGCTGGAGCTGTACCGGGGCAGGTTGATCGCCTACGGCTGTGGCGACCTGATCAACGACTACGAGGGCATCACCGGCCACGAGCAGTACCGGGACGACCTGCGGCTCCTCTACTTCCCCTCGATCGATCCGGACGGCGGCGCCCTCCGCGCGCTGCGCATCGCCCCCTTCCGGGCCCGGCGGATGCGGCTGCGGGAGCCCCCGCCGGAGGACTTCCGGTGGCTGCGGGACCTCCTCGGCCGGATCAGCCGCGGCTTCGCCGGGCCCCTCGCCCTCGACACGGACGGCACCCTCACCGCCACCGCCCGCGGATGGCCGGACCGGCCCGTACGGGGGGATTCTGGAACCAGTGGGACCGGAGCGCGAGGAGGCACGTCATGACACACGCCGAGGAATGGCAGGTGGGCGTCTACCTGACCGAGGAGGACGGTACGACCAAGGCCCGGGCCGTGCTCGACAACGGCAAGACCACGATGGTCGGGCGCGGCAAGGCGCGCTGCAATCCGACGGACGTGGAGGTCCCCGCGATCGGTGACGAGCTGGCCGCGAGCCGGGCGATGCGCGACCTGGCGGGTCAGCTGATGCGCGCCGCCGACAAGGACCTGGCCGCGGTGGGCGGCGTACCCGAGCCGCCGCGCACCGGCTACGGCTGGCCGGAGGACTTGGGCCCGGCCAAGTAGGGGCCGCGCGGCCGGGCGGGCCCCGGACGGCCGGCGAGGTCCGGACGGGGCCGCGGGATCACCCGCGCGACAGGAGTTCGACCGTCGCGGGGCCCGGGCTCAGCGGGGCGCCCGGCGGGCCGCCACGGCCTCGGCGAACTCGGCCAGGGTGGAGTCGCCGAACTCCTTCTCGTCGATCTTCACGCCCAGCCGTTCCTCCACGGCGATGGCCAGCTCGACCACGAGGAGCGAGTCCTCCACCAGGAGGCGCATCGGTGTGTTCGCCCGCACCTCCTCGGCCGGCACTTCGAGCGTCTCGGTGAGCAGTTCGGTGATCACGTCGATCACGGACTCCTGCGCGGAAATGGTCACGGCACCTCTCATGGAACGGGGGGAATGGATCTCGTGATGGAATAACTACCACGTCGGCCAATTCCCGCAAAACCCTTGGCCAGGCTGATTGTTGACGATCCGAAACATGAGAGCGAGAGTCCTTGATGTCCGAAAGCCTGACCGATTTGATCGAGGCGGCGGCGGTCGAATTCCGGCTGTTGCGGCGGCTGTTCGGGGAGGCGGGCGAGATCGCGTGGGACCGGACCCTGGACTGGCTCGTCGACGAATACTTCCGACTGGACGTACTCGGGCTGGAGAACGTGCCGGCCGAAGGCCCGGCAGTGCTCGTGGCGAACCACTCCGGCGCCTGGGGGTTGGACGCCTTCGTGCTGATGAAGGTCCTCACCCGGAGCCTGCGCCGCCCCCTGTACATTCCGGCGGCCCCGCTGACTTTCCGCGTCCCGGTGCTCGGCTCGTACGCGCGCAGGAAAGGCGCTTTCCCGATCGACCCGACGCTCGGACTGGAACACCTGAACGCGGGGGAACTCGTAGGGGTGTTTCCCGAGGGAATCGCCGGTCTCGAAAAGCCCCTGCACGAACGCTATCGACTCCGCCCCTTCAGCCCCGGATTCGCGGTGACCTCGGTCCGCGCGGGCGCCCCCGTCGTACCGGTGGCGATCGTCGGCGCCGAGGAGGCGTATCCGAAGCTCGGGGAGATCCCGGCCCTGGCACGTCTCTTCGACCTGCCGTACTTCCCCCTCACCCCGGCGTTCCCGTTGCCCGCGAAGTGGCTCATCACCATCGGCGAGCCGATCGAGCCGCCCGCCCGGCCCGCCTCGCTCGCCGAGCGCTCGGCCGCGGCCCGCTCGCTGTGCGCCGAGGCCCGGACCGCCGTGCAGGACATGCTCGACCACGAGGTCGGCCGCCGGGAGACACCCTTCTGGTAGGGCAGGGCCGGTGGGGCAGGTCCGGGGCCGGAGCCCGGCCCTGCCCCCCGCGCCCTCAGCCCGCCAGCGTCTGTGCGGCCCGCCGCACGTCGGCCGCGGCCTTCGCGCACCGGTCGGCGTGCCCGAGGAGCACCATGCGGAAGTGCTCGCCGGCCTCGTCGTCGTTCCAGCCGCTGTGGCCGGCGCAGGCCGTGAGGCTCTCCGCGTGCCGTTCCAGCCGCTCGGCGCTGGCCTGCGCCAGCGCCGCGTAGGAGGCCGGCGCGTAGCCGGAGGCGGCCACCGGCAGCGCCGTCGGCAGGCCCACCGTGACCCGGGCGTCGCCGGACCGTCCCTCGCGCTCGGTCAGGGCCACGAGCAGCCCGCCCGGATCGAGGGTGTCCGGAAGCCGCTCCGCCCCGAACCGGGGGGAGATCAGCACCGGACGGGCCTCCGCCAGCACCGCGCGTACGGTCTGCGTCGCGACGAGCGCCGCGAAGGGGGCCCACGCACAGCCCCCCGGGGCCGCGCAGAGCGCCCCGGGCCAGGAGGCCGGGCCGTCCGCGCCCGGTTCGCGCGGCAGCATTCCGGGGGCGCAGAGGATCTCCGTCCCCGACTCCACCGCCAGGTCCTGCCAGACGAACGACGCCCGGACCGGGTGCACGGCGGTGGCCACGGGCGGCCAGCGGCGCAGCGCCTCCGCCACGGCCCGCTCCGGGGAGTCCGCGGCCCCCGCGGCGTGCAGGGCCAGGGCCTGGAGAGCGGTGGCCGAGGCGGCCTCGGACACCAGGGAGAGCGCGTGCGCCACGGCGGGGACCAGGGTGTCGGCCGCCTCACCGCCCGGCGACAGTCGGCCGGCGAGCGACGCGGGGTCCGGGTCGGTCAGGTACGGCGCGAGCCGGCGGCCCAGGGCCGCGGTCCTGGCTTCGCCGGACCGGCCGTCGACGGCCGCCGTCGCCGCGCCGAGCACCTCGCTGAGCAGGGTGTCCTCGGCGGCCGCGGCGCCCACCACCGCACGCCGGGCCAGGCGGAGCGTCCCGGCGCGCCAGACCTTCCAGTCGAGGGTGCCGTCCCCGCGCCGGGCGCCCGTGATCCCGTCCACGTCCTCGCGGATCAGGTCCCGCAGTGCGCCGGCGGGCGGGGCGGCCTCCCGGGCGCGGGACGCGTCGGGGGCGGCGTGCGGGGAGAGCCCGTGGCGGCGTCCCCCGGCGTCCAGCCCGGTCGCGGCGGCCAGGGCGCCCTCCTGCTCCGCGTGCGCGAGCAGGGCCGCGGCGTCGTCCGCGCGGAGCGGTACGAGGAAGGACCCGAACGGTGTGCGCAGCCGTACGGGCCGCCCGGACCGGGTGCGCTTCAGGTGCGCGAGCAGGGCGCGGGTCATCCCCTCGCGGGTGAGCAGGTCCAGGCCCAGGGCCCGCGCGGGGGCGTCCGCCCAGGGCAACCGGCGGGCGAGCACGGCGGCGCTGAACAGGGCGTTCTCCAGGGGCCAGGCCGTCTCGGGGCCCCGCACCACCGTCGCGGCCCGTGCCTCGCCGTCTCCGTTGCCGTCGTGGCCTTCGTGGCCGTCGCGGGTGTCTTCGTCGGTCATCGGTCGTTCCCTCTCCCTCGCGGTCACTTGTCGCGCAGCATGTACGGCTGGTTGCCGGTGATCTCGCCCTCGTAGGCCCCGATCAGCCCGTTGACGCGTTCCCGGTGGTGGGCCATCGGGCCGCGCAGGCTGTCGGAGTAGGCCTGCGGGGCGTGCGAGAGCGGGTAGTCGTACGACTCGTCCAGCCAGGACAGTTCGACCCAGTGGGCGGGGATGTCGTTGGGGGAGGCCGGTCCGCGCCCGTCCAGCGTCGGGATCACGTCGTGCTTGTTGACCAGGCTGATCACCCGGGTGGTGTGGTCGGCGGGCCGCTTGCTGTCGATCGGGGAACCCACCGCGATCACATGGGTGAGGCGGTAGGTCGAGGAGAACACCGGGTCCGAGGCCAGGTTCATCGCGGTCAGCCCGCCGAGGCTGTGGCCGACGATCATCAGCTCGGATCCGGCCGGGACACCCGCGCGTTCCAGCAGGTTGCGGACGGCGCGGGTGTAGGTGGTGTCGGTGCGCAGGCACCCGTCGAACGCCCCGATCACGTCCTGCGGCGTGCTGTTGCTGAGGAGCGCGAAGCTGGTCCCGGGCAGCAGGAGCACATGGCGTACGGCACCGTCGGCGCAGTGGACCCGGCGCAGCAGGGCCAGTCCGTGGTTGCCGAGGGCGCCGATGTCGTTGACGTAGCTGACGACGTCGTTGCGAGAGGTGGCGAGGACCTTCGCCAGGATGGAGTCCGGCTCGGTCCGCTCGGCCCGCCCCGGCCCGGGGTTGAGGTATTTGATCAGGGAACTGGGCAGCCCCATGAAGGGGTCGGTGGTCGGAACCCCGCCGGCGAGGGTGACCCAGGAGAAGGCATCGTTGACCGGGTTCTCGTCGAGCAGCCCCAAGAGCGCGAGGAGCTCCATCATGACGGGGCTCACCGTGGTCAGGGCGCGGGTGATGCCCAGCCGTTCGACGAGCCCGCGCAGCGCGCGGAGTGCCTCGATCCGGTCACCGGCGACCATCGCGTCGGTCAGGCGGCGGGCCACCGGCGCCGCCAGGTTCGGGTGGTCGGCGGCGGCCGCCCGGATCCGCAGGGCGAAGGCGTCCACGGCCATGGCCACCTTGGCGGGCCGGCGGTACGTCACGCTCCCGGCGAACCGCGCCAATTCACCGACGAGGCCGCCGTTCGCGCCGAATCCGAGGCCGGCCGGGCTGGTCAGCGCCTTGGCGCAGGAGAACGCGGCGCCGAGCGCCCAGGTGGGGCGGCGCAGGGCCTCGAGTCCGAAGCGCCAACTGCCGAGGGCGCCCGTCAGCTCCGCACCGGCCTGCCGGGCCGTCAGCGCCGCGTCCGCCAGCAGCACGGAGGCGGCGATCAGCAACTCGGCGTCCGTCCTCCCGGGTTCCGGCGGGGCCGCGGGCTCGTGCTTCGCGGCGACTTTCGGCCTCTGCCGCTCGGGAAGGCGCCGTGCCGCTTCGTCGACCACCTGAGGGGTCACGTCCCCACCTCTCGTCCGTGCGCTGATGTCTCTTGATCGCGCACGCATGGTGGCACCGAACGCGGCCCGCGGATCGCCGCGGCGGCGCCGACGCACCCGTGCGCGCCCGCGCGGATCCGCGGGTGGGCCGCGCGCCCGTGGGGCGGCCGGTGGCCCGCGGCGCCGGTGCCGGCCGATCGGCGTGCTGGGGTGAGCGCGCCGTCCCCGTGTTGACTCGGAGGCTGCCGGGAGGCGTCCCGATGGCCCGCGGCGGTGGCCGGTGCTTCACTGGGAGGCATGCCATTCGACCACTACGGCGTACTGGCCGGGACGCTGTCGCAGCACTTCCGCGACACTCCCGACAACGAGGGCGCGTGGTTCCACGTCAACCTCAGGGTGGACGCTCCGGACGGGCGGTACAAGTGCGCCGTGGACGTGGACAGCCACGACTCGGCGACGGGCGTGCGGTGGCGCGCCTTCACCCTGGACGCCTCCATGCTCGGGCCGGTGACCGCACTGGCGCAGGGCTACCACGAGCTGGCGCGCTCGTCCTCGTCCGGGGCGCTCGACTACCTGCGCCATCCGGCCCTGCGGGACCGCCCGGCCTGGCCCGCGTGGCTGCCGCAGGCGCTGAGGGACCTCCTCGACGGGTGGGTGCGGCCGACGCGGCCCTGGCAGTCGGGTTCCAATCTCGACGCGGCCCTGTCCCTCGAACAGATCCTCGTCGTCGGACGGCCGATCCTGGTGTTCGGCGAGCCCTTCGACGCCGGTCTGGGCATGCACAACATCCACCAGAACCAGGGCGACCCGTTCGGCAGCGAATGGTGGCCCCAGAACGGCATCTGGCAGGACGGCGCGACCCTGACCCGGCGGCCCGACGGGCGCTGGGACGTGTTCCTGAACCGGTTCTCCACCCAGAAGGACCACACCGACTCCGACGGGCACCCCGTCTAGTGCTGTGCCACTGTTTCCTCATGACCGAAGGTTCGGCACCGTACATGCACCCGGCGCGGGTCACCGTCCTGGGCGTTCAACCCGGCAACCCGCCCTTCCGCATCGTGGAGGTCGACGGTGAGTTCGTCGGCAGGGCGACGTCCATGACGGACGTACTGCTGATCGCCGCGGAGTTCGGGATCACCATCCACGACCTGGACGACCTCGACGAGGTCCGGTGGGTCGCGGGCGGCAAGTTCACCTGGAACCCGCACTGACCGTTCAGCCCAGGCGGGCCGGGGAGGAGGCCCCCGGGGCCAGCAGGCGCGGGCTGCCGCTGCCGTCCGCCGGGACGGTCCACAGGTCGGTGCTCTCGGTGGCGCCCTCGGTGGGGAGCGCGTAGGCGAGGGTCCGGTCGTCGAGCCAGGCGGCCTGGTCGTCCACGCTGCGCTTCTCCGCGAGCGGCTGTTCGCGCAGGGTCTTCAGGTCCAGGACGTGCTCGCGCCACAGCGAAGCCCCGCGCTGCACCCGCTTCTTGTAGGCGATCCGGGTCTCGTCCGGGGACAGGGAGGGGCATTCGACGTTCTGCGCGAGGGTGGTGACGGTCCGCCCGGAGATCGAGCCCCTGACCAGGTGGGTCTGGCCGGCGGTGGCGAGGGTGGCGTAGAAGGTGTCGTCGTCCTTGGAGAAGGTCACGCCCCAGAGGTTCACGTCGCCCGCGGTGTACTTCTTGCCGTCCATGAGGACGGTGAACTTCTCCAGGTCCGGTTCCAGCTGCCAGGTGCTCGTGTCCACGATGCTGGTACGGGTGGAGAAGAACGCGGAGCCGTAGGACTCTCCCGCGACGAAGACCGTCCAGGCGGCGAACCGGCCGCTCGGGGAGACCCGGGCCCGGCTCGGGGTGCCCGCGAGGGGGAAGCCGTGGCGGGTCTTCAGGTCGGCGTCGACGATCAGTGCCTGGTTGTCCTGGGCGAGGGCGCCGGGCTCGGAGCGCAGGCACACGCCGGTGCCGGCGGCGGCGTGGAAGCGCCGGCAGCCGAGGTCGGAGGCGGTGCGTTCGCCCTCCGGGTCGTCGGCGGGGACGGCGGCGAGGGTGCCGCGGTGCGGGCCCTGGGCGGTGTTGAGCAGCAGCAGCGTGCCCGGCCGGCCCAGCGTGACCCGCCCCCCGGCGATGGCGGGGCCACCCCGCTGCGGCTGCTCGGCGCGGTCGGCGGCGCGCAGCACCATCGCGGTGGCGGCCCCCCCGAGGAGCAGCACCGCCAGGGCGAGCACGAGCAGGCGGCGCTTCGGAGACAGCGTCATCGGGGTCCTCACGGGCGTCGGGGCGGGTCGGTACGGGAGGTGACGGTGGTGGCGGTGGTGGCGCGCGGCTCGCGCAGTACGAAGCCCGCGACGGTCGCGCAGCACAGCAGTCCGGCCGCGGCGGCGGCGAGCGCCGGGCCGGGGCCCCAGAGGGTCCAGGCCCCGCCGAAGGCGAGCGAGCAGGCGACCCGGGCCAGGGCCTGGCCGGTGCCGACGAGGGCCAGGCCGGTGCCGCGCAGCTCCCCGGGGACGGTGGCGGCGACGGCGGCGGGCAGTACGCCGTCGGTGGCCGCGTAGAAGACCCCGTGCAGGGCGAGGACGAGGTAGGGCAGGGCGGGCCAGGCGGGGGCCCAGAGCAGCAGCCCGTACCCGGCGAGGAGGAGGGCGTGCCCGGTGAGGAACACGGTGCGCCGCCCGATCCGGTCGGCCAGCGCCCCCGCCGGTACGGCCAGCAGGAGGAACACCGTGGCGGTGCCCAGCGGCAGCAGCGGGAACCAGCGCTCGTCGAGGCCGGTGCGGTTCTGCAGGAGCAGGTAGACGAAGGCGTCGCTGACGGTGGTCAGGCCCAGCAGGGCGGCGCAGAGGGTGAGGGCTCGCAGCCGGGGCAGCCGCAGCAGCGCCATGGCCTCGCGGAGGCCCACGGCAGGGCCGGGCCGGGCCCCCTCGGTCAGGGCCCGCCCGGGAACGCCCTCTGCGGTGGCGCCCTCCGCGACGCGGCCCTGCACGGGGCGGGTCTGCGCAGGGCGGGCCTGGCCGGGGCCGGCCTGCGCGGAGGAGGTCTCCGCAGGGCGGGCCTGCGCAGGGACGCCCCGCGCGGCGCGGGACCGCCCGGGGCCGCTGTCCGCCGGGCCGGCCTTCGCGGGAAAGGCCTGCTTGACACCACCCTCGGCCGGGCCGGCCCCCGCTGAGCGGGCCTGATCGACCCCGGCCTGCGCAGCGCCGCCATCCGCCGGGCCGGCCTGTGCGGAGCGGGCCTGTGCGCTCTTGCCCGGTACGAAGAGGATCAGTACGACCACGCCGAGTGCGGCCACGCACGCGCTGACGCCGAAGACGGCGTCGTAGCCGCCCACCGCGGCGCTCAGGATGAAGAAGGCGGCGAGCGGGCCGAGCAGCGCACCGGCGGTGTCCATGGCCCGGTGGACCCCGAAGGCCCTCCCCTGTTGCTCCGCGGGGGTGGACAGGGAGATCAGCGCGTCGCGCGGGGCCGTGCGCAGTCCCTTCCCGGTGCGTTCCAGCGCGAGGACCACGCCGATCGCGCCCGCGCTGTGGGCGAGCAGCAGCAGCGGCTTGCACAGGGCGGACAGCCCGTAGCCGAGCCCGGCGATCAGCTTGTGGTTGCGGATCCGGTCGGCGAGGTGCCCGCCGGTGAGCCGGACCAGGGCGCTGACCCCGTTGTAGACGCCGTCGAGGGCGCCGAAGCCGAGGGGGCTCAGGCCGAGCCCCGCGATCAGGTAGAGCGGCAGGACCGCGGTGACCATCTCGGAGGAGATGTCGGTGATCAGGCTGACCGTGCCCAGGGCGAGGACGGCGGAGGCCACCGCGGGGGTCCGTCCGGGGCCGGCCCCCGGCGCGGTCTTCTCCCCGGCGGGGGCGGAGCGGTCCGCGAGGTACATGGTCAGGCGCTCCCCTGCCGGCTGCTCTCGTCCCGCAGCCAGGTGGAGAAGTCCCCGTCCCTGATGGCCTTGCGGGATCCGCGGCGGGCGGCGAGGGCCGCCACGACGAACACCACGACCCCGGGCAGCAGCCCCGGCCGGTCCCGCAGGACGGCACGCAGATCGGCGGTGCCGGTACGTGCGGACGGCGCGGACGGCGCGGGCGTCGCGGACGGCGTCGCCTGGGAGGCCTGCGCCGCCTGTACGCGTTCCAGCTCGGCGGAGGACGTCGACGCGCGGATCTTCCGCTTGATCAGGTCGGACCAGGTGCGCGGCGGCCGGACGACGACCCTGGCCGCCTCGACCACCCTCCGCTCCCTGGGCCCGAAGGCCAGCGAGGCGGCCAGGTCGTCCGCCATGAGCGGCGGCAGCGCGGCGATCCGCGCGTGCCCGGCCTCGGTCACGGCGATGACCCCCCGGCCGAACAGGCCCTCGCGGACGGCGGGCAGGCGCTGCCACACCCGGTAGTACGCCCTTACCGGCCAGGCGCAGCCGGTCAGCGGGATGTCCCGGCCGGGGGCGGCCGCGAGGAGCTCCGGGTTCTTGTCGAGGGCTGCGACCAGGGCCCGCACGTCGGCGGCCCCGAGGATCACGTCGGCGTCCACGTAGAGCCGGGGGAAGCCCCGCGCGTGCTCGTCGCCGACCCGAAGTGCCGTGTGCTTGGAAGGAGTCGGGATGTCGACCACCCGGACGCGGGGGCCGCGGGCGGCCGCGACCCGCGCGGTGTCGTCCGTACAGCCGTTGCAGACGACGACGATGTCGCCTTCGCCGGGGTCCCTGTCTGCGGTATCGGCCAGAAGTGCGTCGAGGAGTCGGCCGATGACCACGCCCTCGTTGTGGGCCGGTATCACGATGCTGGTCACCCGGGCAGTATGCACGTTCGATCAACGGAGTCGGGTGATTCCCCCAACTCTCCCCAGGCGTAGGCAAGGTGGTCTAGATTGAGCGCGCTGTAGCGGTTCGGTCGCCTGGGGGAACAAGCGGCCGGTCCGGGGGGCGGAAGCACGCGGTTTTACGCAGCATCGGTTGTGGGGGGCCATCGCCGTTGAGCAGGTCACGCACGGGTCGCGCAGGCGTCCGGGCTGCCCTCGACGGCTCGTCCCTCCATCACACGCGTCCCGGCCACGAGTTGTCGTCACGCCGTCAGGTGTGCGCGGAGGGAAGGGGAACGCTGTGAAGGACACCGCGAAGAACGCGGGGCCGGGCGCCGTCGCCGCCGGCCGGGAGCCCGGGGCCGCGTTAGGCGTCGCCGTGGTCGGTGCGGGCTACTGGGGCCCCAATCTCGTCCGCAACTTCCAGTCCAGTCCCGGGTTCCGGCTGCGCTGGCTCTGCGACCTGAACGTGGACCGGGCCCGGCAGGTGCTCGGCGCGTACTCCACCGTCCAGGCCACAGCGGACTACGCGGCGGTCCTCGCGGACCCGGAGGTCGACGCGGTCGCCGTGGCCACCCCCGCCGGGACGCACCTGGACGTGGCGCTGGCCGCCCTGCGCGCCGGCAAGCACGTGCTCGTGGAGAAGCCCCTCGCCGCCACCTACGAGGACGGGCTGAAGCTCGTACGGGAGGCCGAGGAACGCGGTCTGACCCTGATGTGCGACCACACGTACTGCTACACGCCGGCGGTGGCCCGGATCCGCGACATGGTCCGTTCCGGGGAGCTCGGCGACATCCAGTTCGTCGACTCGGTACGGATCAACCTGGGGCTGGTCCAGAAGGACATCGACGTCCTGTGGGACCTGGCCCCGCACGACCTGTCGGTGCTCGACTTCATCCTCCCGGACCACGTCCAGCCCGTCGCGGTCGCCGCGCACGGGGCCGACCCGATCGGGGCCGGGCAGTCCTGCGTGGCCTATCTGACGCTCCAGCTCAGCACCGGCGCCATCGCCCACGTGCACGTCAACTGGCTCTCCCCGACGAAGGTCCGCACCACGATGGTCGGCGGATCCAAGCGCACGCTGGTCTGGGACGACCTCAATCCCTCCCAGCGGGTGGCGGTGTTCGACCGCGGGGTGGACCTGACGGCGCCGCAGGAGATCGGCGAGGACGAGCGCCGCGACATGCTCGTCTCCTACCGCACCGGCGACATGGTGGCGCCCGCGATCGGCGAGAAGGAGGCCCTGCGAAGCATGGTCGAGGAGTTCGCCGACGCGATCAGGACGGGGCGTCCCGCGCTGACCGACGGACGGGCGGGGCTCAAGGTCCTCGACATCCTCGAAGCGGCCTCCCGGAGCCTGGAGTTCCGTGGCGCGGTGGTGGGGCTGCGCACCGGGCGCTGACCGTCGGCCGGGCTTGGGCCGGGCCGTTCGCACGACAGACGATGAACGATTCAGTGAGGGCGGGGCGTTGAGCAGCAGCGTACGAGGCAAGAGGATTCTGGTCACCGGAGGGGCGGGGACCATCGGTTCGCACGTGGTGGACCTGCTGGTGGAGAACGGGGCGCGCGAGGTCGTCGTGCTCGACAACTTCGTGCGGGGGCGCACGGCCAACCTGGCCCGCGCCCTGCCGAGCGGTGTGGTGGAGCTCGTCGAGGGCGACATCCGCGACGTGGCCGCCGTGCGCAAGGCCACGGACGGCGCGGACCTGGTGTTCCACCTCGCGGCGATCCGGATCACGCAGTGCGCGGAGGAGCCGCGCCTCGCGAACGAGGTGATGGTGGACGGCACGTTCAACGTGCTGGAGGCGGCGGCAGCGGCCGGGGTGGGCAAGGTGATCGCCTCGTCCTCCGCGTCGGTCTACGGGCTGGCGGAGACCTTCCCGACCAACGAGCGCCACCACCCGTACAACAACGACACCTTCTACGGCGCGGCGAAGGCCTTCAACGAGGGGATGCTGCGCAGTTTCCACGCCATGTACGGGCTGGACTACGTCGCGCTGCGCTACTTCAACGTCTACGGGCCCCGGATGGACATCCACGGCCTGTACACGGAGGTGCTGATCCGCTGGATGGAGCGGATCGCGGCGGGCGAGCCGCCGCTGATCCTGGGTGACGGCACCCAGACGATGGACTTCGTCGACGTCAGGGACATCGCGCGCGCCAACCTGCTGGCCGCCGAATCGGGTCTGACCGACGAGGTGTTCAACATCGCGAGCTCCACCGAGACCAGTCTGCTCCAGCTCGCGCAGGGCCTGTTGGAGGCGATGGACGCGGACGGACTGGCCCCGGAGCACGGGCCGGCCCGGGCCGTGAACGGGGTGACGCGGCGCCTCGCGGACACCTCGCGGGCCGCGGAGCTCCTCGACTTCACCCCGGAGATCGACCTGCGCACCGGGCTGCGGGACCTGGTGGAGTGGTGGCGGGCCGAGCGCGCGGACGCCTCCGGCGGGGCCGCGGAGGCGGGCCGATGAGCGCGCCCGACCGGATCCCCGTCATGGTGCCGTGGCTGGGTGAGGAGGAGGCGAAGGCCGCCGCCGACGCGGTGCTCTCCGGCTGGGTCGCCCAGGGTCCCCGGGTCGCGGAGTTCGAGCGGGCCTTCGCGGAGCGCGTGGGCGCCGCGCACGGCATCGCGGTGAGCTCGTGCACCACCGCCCTGCACCTGGCGCTGATCGCGCTGGAGCTCGCGCCGGGCGACGAGGTGATCGTCCCCTCGCTGTCGTTCATCGCCACGGCCAACGCGGTGCGCTACGTGGGGGCGACCCCGGTGTTCGCGGACGTCGAGGAGGCCACCGGCAACCTGACCCCGGCCACCGTCGACGCGGTCCGCACCCCCCGCACCAAGGCGGTGCTCGCCGTGCACCAGGGCGGCGTGCCGGCCGATGTGCACGCGCTGCGCGCGGCCTGCGCCGACTGGGACCTCGCGCTGGTGGAGGACGCGGCCTGCGGCATCGGCGCGACCGTCGGCGGCAAGTCCGTGGGGCACGGGGCGCTGCTCGCGGCCTGGTCCTTCCACCCGCGCAAGGTGATCACCACCGGCGAGGGCGGCATGATCACCACGGACGACGCCGAGTGGGCCCAGCGGCTGCGGCGGCTGCGCGAGCACGGCATGAACGTGTCCGCGGCGGACCGGCACGCGAGCGGGAAACCGATCGTCGAGAGCTATCTGGAAGTCGGCTACAACTACCGGATGACCGACATCCAGGCCGCGGTCGGACTGGTGCAGCTCGGCAGGCTGGACGAGATCGTGGCCCGGCGCCGGGAGCTGGCGGCCCGCTACGCGCGGCTGCTGGCCGAGGTCCCCGGGCTCACCCCGGTGCGGGATCCCGGGTACGGCGAGGGCAACTTCCAGTCGTACTGGGTGCTGCCGGCCACGGACTTCCCGGTCGGGCGGGACGCGCTGCTCGCGGCGCTCGCGGAGGCCGGGATCTCGGCCCGGCGCGGGATCATGGCCTCGCACCTGGAGCCGGCGTACGCGGGTCACGGCGCCGCCGCGCTCCCGGTGACCGAGCGGATCAGCCGGGACTCGCTGATCCTGCCGCTGTTCCACACCATGACCGAGGCCCAGCAGGACCGGGTGGTGGCGGTGCTCCGCGAGCAGGCCCGCGCATGAGCGGCGGGTGGCAGGACACCGAGGACCTGGTGATCGTGGGCGCCGGCGGGTTCGCGCGGGAGACCGCGCAGGCGGTGCGGGACGTGACCGCGGCGGACCTGGCGCAGGGCCGGCCACCGCGCTGGCGGCTCGCCGGCCACCTCGACGACGACCCGGCCCTGGAGGGCCGGGAGGTGGACGGGGTGCCGGTGCTGGGTGGCTGCGAGCAGGTGCACCGACTCGGTGACGCCCGGGTGGTGGTCTGCGTCGGCAGTCCGCGCGACTACGCGGTGCGGGCCCGGCTGGTGCGGCGCCTGGGGCTGCCGGTGAGCCGCTACGCGACGGTGGTCCACCCCACGGCGGTGGTGTCGGACACCTCGATGCTCGGGGTGGGCTCGGTGCTGCTGGCGCACGTCGTGCTGACCGCCTCCGTACGGGTCGGATCGCACGTGGCGGTGATGCCGCAGACGGTGCTGACCCATGACGACGTGGTCGGGGACTTCGCCACGCTCGCCTCCGGGGTCCGCCTCGGCGGCGGGGTGCGGCTGGGGCGCGGCGCCTACGTGGGTGCGGGATCGCTGGTCCGCGAGTACACGTCGGTCGGCGCCTGGTCGCTGACCGGTATGGGGAGCACGGTCCTGGCGGACGTGCCGCCCGGCGAGGTGTGGGCCGGCAGCCCGGCCCGCCGGCTGCGGACCGCGGACGGTCCGGCCCTCGACGAACTGCGGGCCGATGGGGAGGGGACCGGCCGGTGGCCGGAGACACGGATGGGGAGTCACGTCGCATGAACCAGATACCGCTCGTAGACCTGAAGGCGGCGCACGCCGAGGTCGCCGACGAAGTGCGCGCCGGATTCGACCGGGTGCTGGCCGGCACCGCCTTCATCGGCGGTGAGGAGGTCGCCGCCTTCGAGCGCGAGTACGCGGAGTTCGCCGGGGTCCGGCACTGCGTGGGCGTCGCCAACGGCACCGACGCCCTGGAACTGGCCCTGCGCGCGAGCGGGGTGGGCGTGGGCGACGAGGTCGTGCTGCCCGCCAACACCTTCATCGCGACCGCGGGTGCCGTCGCCCGGATCGGGGCCCGGCCGGTGCTGGTCGACTGCCTCCCCGACTCCCTGCTGATGGACCCGCGGGCCGCGCTGGACGCGGTCGGGGAGGCCACCCGCGCGGTGGTCCCGGTCCACCTGTACGGGCAGTGCGCCGACACGGCGGCTCTGGTCGCGGAGCTGCCGCCGCACGTCCGTGTCGTCGAGGACGCCGCGCAGAGCCAGGGAGCGACCCGGGAGGGCCGCTCCCCCGGCAGCGGCGGGATCGCCGCGACCAGCTTCTACCCGGGCAAGAACCTGGGGGCGTACGGGGACGCGGGCGCGGTCGTCACCGACGACGAGGAGACGGCCGCCCTGGTGCGGGCGCTGGCCAACCACGGCGGCGTCGCCAAGTACCGGCACGACGTGGCCGGGTTCAACAGCCGGCTGGACGGTCTGCAGGCCGTGGTCCTGCGGGCGAAGCTGGCCCGGCTGGCCGACGGGAACGCGGCCCGACGGGCTGCCGCCGCCCGGTACGACGCCCTGCTGGCCGACCTCGTGGCGGCCGGCCGGATCACCCTGCCGGTCACGGCGCCGGGCAACGTCCACGTGTGGCACCTGTACGTCGTACGGGTCGCCGGGGCGGACCGGGACGCCGTGGTCGGCAAGCTGGGCGCGGAGGGCATCGGGGCGGGCGTGCACTATCCGGCACCCGTCCACCTGACCCCCGCTTATCGTCACCTCGGTCACGGCCGCGGCGACTTCCCCCACGCCGAACGGGCCGCGGACGGGATGCTCTCCCTTCCGCTGTACCCGCAGATCACCGCTGCCCAACAGCAGCGGGTCGTCGACGCGCTCGCCGGCGCGATGCGCTGACGCAAGAAGAGGTACAGATGAACAGACGGAGAAGGCTCCTCCGGTACGGTCTCCTCACCGTGGTCGCCGCTCTCATGGCCACGGTCCTGCCGCCGGCCGCGGTGGCCACCGCGGCCGATCCCTGCGGGCCGGGGAGCAATGCGATCGTGTGCGAGAACTCCAAGCCGGGCACTCCCATGTCCGACTGGTTCGCACCCAGCGCCTACGGCGACATCAAGGGTTTCCCGGCGCAGACCAGCGTCCAGGCCGGCGAGACCGTGCAGTTCAAGATCCAGTCGCCGACCGCGTACCACGTCTCGGTCTACCGGCTCGGCCACTACGGGGGCAACGGGGCCCGCCTGATGTCGACCGCCGCCCAGGCGGCGCAGACGTATCCGGCGAACTTCGCGCAGGCCGGCAATCCCAAGAACTGCACGACCAAGGCCTCCACGGGTCTGGTCGACTGCGGGAACTGGCCCGTCACCGCGACCTGGACCGTGCCGGCGGACGCCGTCTCCGGCCTGTACATCGCCAACTTCGACCAGGCGGACGGCAATGGCGTGATGCCCTATCCGTTCGTCGTCCGCAACGACTCCAGCCACTCCGACATCGTGGTGCAGACCAGCGACCAGACCTGGCAGGCGTACAACAACTACGGCGGCCAGGACCTGTACGACGGCGCCGGACCCGCCCCGGACGGGCGCGCCTACGAGGTCAGTTACAACCGGCCGATGGACATCGGCGGGGAGAACGGGATCTACGGTTCCGAGTACCAGATGGTCGCGTGGCTGGAGCGCAACGGGTACGACGTGAGCTACATGTCCGGGATCGACATGTCGACCCGGGGTGCCGCGCAGCTCCAGAACCACAAGGTCTTCATGTCCTCGGGGCACGACGAGTACTGGACCCAGGACCAGTTCACCAACGCGCTGAACGCGCGCCGGGCCGGGGTCAACCAGACGTACTTCAGCGGCAACGAGGTCTTCTGGAAGACCCGTCTCGCCCCGAGCATCGACGGCGCGAACACCGCCAACCGGACGCTGGTCTGCTACAAGGAGACCAAGCTGTCCTTCCCGGTGCCGAACGGCGTGCCCGACCCCAGCGGGATCTGGACGGGCACCTGGATGGACCCGGCCAGCGGCGGCAACGGGCGGACCTACCAGCCGCAGAACCAGTTGACCGGCTCGCTGTTCAGCGTGAACGGCTCGCGCAACGACGCGATCACCGTGCCGGGCTCCTTCGCCAAGATGCGGCTGTGGCGCAACACGACGGTCGCGGCCCTGACCCCCTCCCAGACCGCCACGTTCCCGGTCGGCACCCTCGGCTACGAATGGGACAGCGACGTGGAGGACGGCTACCGGCCTCCCGGCCAGATCGCGATGTCGTCGACCACGGTGGACATCAACGACGGCAAGTTCCGGCTCGACTACGGCAACAACTACGGCAACGGCACCGCCACGCACAGCCTGGTCGCCTTCCGCGACCAGACCTCGCACGCCCTGGTGTTCGGCGCGGGCACGGTGCAGTGGTCCTGGGGTCTGACCAACATGCCCACCGGCAATCCGGACGACGCGGTGGTCACCGAGGACAAGCGGATGCAGCAGGCCACGGTGAACGTGTTCGCCGACATGGGCGTGCAGCCCAAGTCCCTGCAGAGCAACCTGGTCGCCGCGACGGCCTCGGCGGACGCCACCGGGCCCACGGTCACCGTGACCAGCCCGGCGGCGAACGCCACCGTGCCGGCCCTGAAGCCCGTGACCGTCAAGGGCACGGCGAGTGACACCGGGGGCGGTGTGGTGGCCCGCGTGGAGGTCTCCACCGACGGCGGGACCACCTGGAAGGCGACCACGGGCCTCGGCTCGTGGACGTACACGTGGACGCCCACCGTCCCGGGCGCGGCCCAGATCAAGGTCCGCGCGGTGGACGACAGCGTGAACATGGGCGCCACCACCACGCTGCCCCTGACCGTCGGCCCCCAGCAGTGCCCGTGCACCGTATGGCCGGCCGCGACCGTGCCGGGCACGGTCAACGGTGGTGACGGCGGTGCGGTCGAGCTCGGCGTGAAGATCCGTTCGTCGGTGCCCGGTTCCATCACCGGCGTCCGGTTCTACAAGTCCCCCGCCAACACCGGCACCCACACCGGCAGCCTGTGGAGCAGCACCGGCCAGCGCCTGGCCACCGGCACCTTCACCAACGAGACGGCGTCCGGCTGGCAGCAGCTGAACTTCTCCTCGCCCGTGCCGATCAAGCCCAACACCACCTACATCGCCTCCTACTTCGCACCCAAGGGCGGCTACTCCTACGACACCACCTTCGCCTCGTCCGACGCCGGTCTGGCTCCGCTCACCGCGCTGAAGAGCGGCACCGACGGCGGCAACGGCGTCTACCGCTACACCACCACGGGCGGCTTCCCGAACAACGCGTCCTCGGGCAGCAACTACTGGGTGGACGCGGTCCTGGACACCGCCACGGCCAGTACGACGCCGCCCACGGTCACCGGTATCTCGCCGCAGTCGGCGGCGACCGGCACCGCGATCACGGCGTCGATCTCGGCCACCTTCAGCGGGGCCATCGACGCGGACACCCTGACGTTCACGCTGAAGGACTCCGGGGGCAACTCCGTCCCGGGCACCAAGACGCTCCCGGCGTCGAACAGCGCCACCTTCACCCCGGCCGGCGAGCTCGCGCTCAGCACCACGTACACGGCGTCCGTGCAGGCCTCCGACCTGTGGGGCAATGCCATGGCCGCGCCGGTGACGTGGAACTTCACCACCAGCACGACACCGCCCACGGTCAACTGCCCGTGCACGCTGTGGACCGGTACGACGACCCCGAGCACCGCCAACGTGGGTGACGACACCAACTCGGTGGAGCTGGGCACCCGCTTCCAGTCGGCGGTGAACGGCTACATCACCGGCGTCACCTTCTACAAGGGACCGAACAACACCGGTACCCACACCGGCAGTCTCTGGGCCGCCGACGGCACGCTCCTGGCCACCGGCACCTTCGGCAGTGAAACGCTGACCGGCTGGCAGCAGCTCAAGTTCGCCACCCCGGTGGCCATCACCGCGGGCACCTCGTACGTGGCCTCCTACCACGCGCCGAACGGCAACTACTCGGTGGACGGCGGCTACTTCACCGCGGCGCACCGCTCCTACCCGCTGGTCGCACCGGCCGACGGCACGGGCGGGGCCAACGGCCTGTACAAGTACGGCGCCTCCACCGCCTTCCCCAACAACACGTTCGGCTCGGTGAACTACTGGGTCGGCCCGATCTTCACCACCACCCCGCCCGCGACGCTCGCCGAGTCGGCCACCGCGTCGGAGGTGTCCGGCCAGTGAGCACGGTCAGCGTGGTGATCCCCTGCTACAAGTACGGCCATTTCCTGGCCGACTGCGTCAAGAGCGTCCTGGACGAACAGGAGGGAGTCGACGTCCGGGTGCTGATCATTGACGACGCCTCACCCGACGACTCCGCGGAGGTGGCGCGGGCCCTGGCGGCGAAGGACCCGCGGATCGAGGTGCGGGTCCACGAGCAGAACCGGGGCCACATCGCCACCTACAACGAGGGTCTGCTGGAGTGGGCCGACGGGGACTACGTCGCCCTGCTCTCGGCGGACGACCGACTGGTCCCCGGGGCCCTGGTGCGCGCCGCCGCCCTGCTGGACGCGCACCCGGAGGCGGGCTTCGCCTACGGCAGGCCCCTGCGGTTCCGGCACGGCGGGCCACTGCCCGCCGCCCGCACCCGGTCCACCGGGTCGGTGGTCTACCCGGGCCACTGGTGGCTGGAGCGGCGCTTCCGGGAAGGAACGGGGTGCATCACCTCGCCCGAGGTGGTGGTGCGTACCAGCCTCCAGCGCAAGGTCGGGGGCTACGACCCGGAACTCCCGCACGCCGGTGACATAGAAATGTGGATGCGGCTCGCCGCCCACGCCGACGTCGGCTACGTCAGCGGCGCCGACCAGGCGTTCTACCGCGTTCACGGCAACAACATGTCCACCACGGACTTCGGCGGGCAGCTCGACGACCTCCGCCAGCGCCTCGTCGCCTTCGACTCGGTGCTGGAGAAGTGCGGCGGGCTGCTGCCGGACACCGGCCGGCTGTCACGGGCGGCGCGCACCCGGCTCGCCCGGTACGCGCTGCGGCGCGCCTACCGGGCGTACGACCGGGGCCGCACCGGGGTCGTACCGGTGGACGAGCTCGTGGCCTTCGCCGCCGAGTGCCTGCCCGGCGCCTACACCGGGCTCGGCGAGTACCGTGCGCTGCGCCTGCGCCGGCGGATCGGGGCGCGGGTGATGCCGTACCTCCAGCCGCTGGTGCTGTCGGCCGTCGCCGACCGGGGGCGCGAGTGGCTCTGGTGGCGTTCCTGGAAGCGCCGAGGGATCTGATGCACCGTCTGTTCCATTCAGCTGCTCGCCCGTCGGTCCTTCCGGCGGGCGAGCAGCTGGTCGGTCCACAGGGCCGCCGGTACTCCGGCCACCAGCGCCAGCAGGGCCAGTCCGGCCAGACCACGGCTCTTGGTGCCGGTCTGCGCCACGGAGTTCGGCGGTACCAGGAGGGTGATGCTCATCCTCGCCGCCTCCGGTATCCCCTGCTGGATCTGCATGTCCGTCAGATGCTTCGAGTAGACCTCGATGATCTTCTTGACGGTCGCGTTGGCGGCGGCCGGCGCCGGCTTCTCCGCCTGGATCTGCAGGGAGGGGATCAGGTAGCGCGGGGTCACGCTGGTGCCGCTGTTGCGCGGGATCAGCCGGTAGGTGCCCTCGACGCCCGCGGCACGCAGCTCGTCGGTTCCGGCGCGCGACTCCAGCCGGCGCACGGCCGCGTAGGAGACGGCGGCGAGCGGCGGTTGCAGGTTGGCGAGCTGGTTCGGCTGGGTGCCGGTCACCGGGGGTTTGAGCACGATGATCGCCGAGCTCAGGTACGTCGGGCTGGGGCGCAGAACCTGGAGGGCTCCTGCGGCCGCCAGCGCCATCGCCACGGCCAGGACGTACCAGCGCCGGAGCAGCGCTCGGACCAACTCACCAGGCGACACACGATTCCTTCCGTTCCCCACGTCGTGATCGATCCTGTCAGGACACGTGTCGGCGCGCCATCAAATCCGGTAGCTCTCAGGGGTGTTCGTGACCATCGGTGAAATACTCGCGGTGCTCCGGCGCCGCTGGTACGTGATGGTGCCGATGGCACTGATCGGGCTGCTCGCGGCCGGCCACCTGTACCGTTCGGTGCCGGTGTCGTACCAGTCGCAGAGTTCGGTGGCGCTGATCGACTCCAAGGCGGTGGCCGAGCTGGCCCCCGCGTTCGGCAATCCCATCGCCAACGCGGGCGGCACGCTGGTCGTGACCGCGGACGTGCTGATCAGAACCCTGTCGGGGGCGGACGCGGCCCGGGACCTCCACGGCCTCGGGGTGACGGACCCGTACACGGTCTCCTTCGCCGCGAACGCCTCGGGCCCGATGCTCACGCTGACGGTCACGGGGACCGACCGGGAGAAGGTGCTGCGGGAGACGAAGATCCTCACCGAGTTCGCCGGGGAGCAGCTCGGCGCGCTCCAGGCGGCGGCGAAGGTCGCGCCCGCGTACTTCGTGCAGACCACTCCGGTGGTGTTGCCGCAGATCCCGCGGCCCCAGCTCAAGACCCGCTACCAGCAGGTGCTGAGTGTCCTCATTCTCTGCACCACGGCCGGGTTCGCACTGTCCTTCGTGACCGAGACGCTGGCGGTGGCGGTGCGTCGCAGGCGCGCGGCCGCCGGGTCCGGCGGCGGGGTGCGCGGGTGGCGTTCTCGCAGGCGGGCCCGGGGCCGGCAGCTGGACGCGGTCACGCTGCTCACCGGCTATCTGGTGCTGGCCTTCTTCATCCCGTCGAACATGACGCTGCCGGGGATGGGTGGTGTCGGTACGCCGGCCAACGTGTTCGCGCTGCTGGGCCTGTTCTGGTACCTGGCGGCGTGGATCACGGGCCGGATCCGGCCCGCCCCGGGGACCCGGCTGCCCCGGGTGGCGATGCTCCTGCTGGCGGTCGCGGTGCTGGCCGCCTACCTGTCGAACGCGACCCGTGGAGCCTCCCGCAAGGAGCTCCTCGGCGCGGACCGCGGGCTGATCGGGCTGCTGGTGTGGGTGTCCCTGGTGGTGCTGGTCTCCGCGGCGATCCAGGACCGGGCGCGGCTCGACACGCTGCTGCGCCGGGCCGTGGTGATGGCGTCGGTGGTGGCCGCCATCGGCTTCTACGACTTCTTCGCCGCCACGAACATCGCCGACCAGATCACCATCCCAGGCCTCTCGAACAGCGTCCCCCAGCTCGCCGCCATGGACCGCGGCGCATTCACCCGGCCGCGTTCCACCACGGCGCACCCCCTGGAGTTCGGCGGGATGCTCGCCCTGCTGCTGCCCTTCGCCATCCAGCAGGCCTTCGATCCGGTGCGGGCGCACCTGAAGTGGTGGCGGCGCTGGATGCCGGTGGTGCTGGTGGGCGGCTCGCTGCCGCTGACGGTGTCGCGGACGTCGATCATCGGGGCGTTCATCGTGGTGCTGGTGATGGTGCCGCGGTGGAAGCCGCAGCGGCGGTGGACCGCGCTCGGTCTGCTGCTGGGTTCGGTGGCCTGCTTCAAGGTGATCGTCCCCGGGCTGATCGGGACCATCACCACCCTGTTCGGGTCCTTCTTCGCCAACTCCGACAGCAGCACCCAGGCCCGTACGGTCAAGTACAGCGCGATCGTCCCCTATCTGGAGGGGCGGCCGTGGTTCGGGCAGGGTCTGGGGACCTTCATCCCCGAGCTCTACTTCTTCACCGACAACCAGTACATGCTCACGCTGGCGGAGATGGGCCTGCTCGGGCTGGTCTCCCTCCTGGCCCTCTTCCTGACCGGGATCCACCAGGGCGGCGCCATCCGCCGGCTGGCCCGCGACGAGTCCGACCGGGAGCTCGGGCAGGCGTTCTTCGCCTCCGCCCTCGTGGCGCTGGTCAGCAGCGCCACTTTCGACGCCCTCAGCTTCCCGATGTTCGCGGGGATGTTCTTCCTGACGATCGCCGCCGGAGGCAGTTACCTCGGCTTCATCCGGCGCGCGGCGCCGAAGCCCCTGACCGTGGAGTCCTCATGCGCTTCGACAGCCCAGCCTCCGGCCGCCCGGCCGGCACTGCCGGTCCCGTAGCCGTCCTCGTCGTCACCTGGAACAGCGCCAAGGTGCTCCCGGAGTTCCTCGCCTCCCTGCCGGAGGCGATGACGGGGCTCGACTGGCGGCTCGTCGTCGCCGACAACGACTCGGCCGACGACACCGTGGAGGTGATCCGCTCGCTGGCCCCGGACGCGACGATCGTCCAGACCGGCCGCAACGCCGGGTACGCGGCCGGGGTGAACGCGGCCCTCGGCGCCTGCGCCGACTGGGAGGACGGGCCGCGGGCGGCGCTCGTCTGCAATCCGGACATCCGGATGCGGCCGGGCTGCGCCAAGCTGCTCGTGGACGGGCTCGGCGCGCCCGTGGGCGACGGCGACCGCGTCGGGATCAACGTGCCGCTGCTGTACGAGGAGGACGGCCGTACCCTCGTGCACTCGCTGCGGCGGGAGTCGAGCGTGACCCGCGCCCTCGGGGAGGCCGTCATCGGCAACCGCCGGGCCGGGCGCTTCCCCCACCTGAGCGAGCTGGTCACCGACTCCGCCGCGTACGAGCGGTCGACGCGCGCGGACTGGGCGACCGGGGCCCTGATGGCCCTCTCCGCGGACTGCCTCGCCGCCTGCGGCCCGTGGGACGAATCGTTCTTCCTCTACTCGGAGGAGACGGAGTACTGCCTGCGGGCCCGGGACCGCGGCTTCGTGACCCGCCTGGAGCCGGCGGCCTCGGCCACCCATCTCGGCGGGGACTCGCAGGTCTCGCCTCGCCTGTGGACCCTGCTGACGCTGAACCGCGTACGGCTCTACGAGCGCCGGCACGGACCGGTGGCGACGGCGGCCTTCCGGGCCGCCGTCCTGCTCCGGGAGACCTCGCGGGCCGCGCTCGGCCGCCCGGCCGCCCGGGCGGCCGCTGCCGCACTCGTCCGGCCGGGCGCCCTGCGCGCGACGCCGGGTCCCTGATCGCCTCGGGTCAGCCGCTGCGGGGGCGGCAGACCATGGCGATGAAGTCGTGCCCGACTTCCGGGAGCGCCGCGTCCTCCGCGGCGAAGCACTCCTCCAGGAGTTCCAGCGTCCGCGGCTCCTGGTCCCGGAAGTTGTGCGCGATCCCGGAGAAGGCGATGTGCAGCACCGTGCCCCCGTAGGGCCGTTCCTCGACGACCTCGAAGTGGCGGCGCAGGCCCGGCAGCAGCGCGGCCGCGTCGACGGCCTCCGAGGGGTCGTCCAGCACCATCGCCAGCTTGCTGGGGCGTACGACGCGGTGCTTGATCCGGCCGTCGGCCAGGCGGCGCCGCTCCTCGGGGAGCCGGGCCAGCAGCGCGTTCGCCGCGTCGAGCTGGGCGTCGGTCCACTGGAAGCGGGTGGGGCCGACGAACTCGTCGATCACGAACGTCCCGCCGGGCTCGATCAGCCGGGACAGCCTCGGCAGGGTCTCGTCGAGGTTGTCGAAGTGGTGCAGGGACTGAAGGCCCAGCAGCACGTCGAAGCGTTCCCCGTCGCTGGTCATCTGATTGACGTCGGTGACCCGGAAGCGCAGGACGTCGGCGAGGCCCTCTTCGGCGGCGGTCCGGGTGGCGAAGTCGATCCGCTGCTGCGCCACGTCCACGCCCTCCAGGAGGCCGAACGCGCCGGTCTTCGCCCAGAGCAGTTCGTTGCCGCCGGTGCCGCAGCCGAGGGAGAGGCCGCGCAGGTCGGTGCGCGGCGCGAAGTGCTTGGCCGCCACGTACTGGGGGTAGGAGGTGTCGGCGTCGCCGGTCATCAGCAGGTTCCAGCGCTTGATGACGCCCGGGATCGCCCACCACTCGGTCAGCGACGGGTCGACCTGGGACCAGTGCTGGACCACGCGCGCGCCGCCGCGCACCCGCAGTTTGGCGAGCACCGGGTCGAGTTCCAGCCGTCGCACCTTGCGCAGCAGCCGGTCCGCGTCGTGTCGGTTGATGAGGTTGTTCAGCATGAGCGCTCCGTTCGTACGGCGGTCAGCGACTTGGTGACACCGAGCACCCGCTCGCTGAGGAGCACCGACCCGGGGAACAGGTAGCTCATTTCGGCGCGGCCCAGCAGTTCGATGTTGACCACGGCGTTCATGGCCGACTCGGGGCTGTCGGGGCGGCTGTGGACCAGGGGCCAGTGCCGTACGAGTCGTGTCCTGGCTGCGAGCGGCAGGAACTGGAAGCCGGGCGCGACGAAGTGCGGTTCGACCGGGAAGTAGCGGTACGGCGTCTGGATCCAGTGCAGCGGCGCCAGTTGCTCGACGGCGGCGACGAACCGGCGGCGCTGGCTGTGGCCGCCGACGTGCTCGATGGTCGAATTGGAGAACACCAGGTCGTAGCCGCCGTGCTCGCTCAGTTCGGCGGCGACCGCCGGGTCGGTGACGTCGGCGATCTCGGCGGTGATCCAGTCGGGCAGTTCGGCGGGGTGCTCCTCCAGGTTGATCAGGTGGACGTGCTTGGCGCGCACGGGTGCGCGCAGCCACATCTCGGCCGTCCCGCCCAGGTCCACGACGCGCATGTTCTCGATGCCGGGGAAGCATCGCTGGAAACGCTCCCAGCGGGCGATGCGCAGTCGTTCGCCCAGAGAGCCGGGTGCGTCGACGAACTTGTTTCGGAGGGCCCGGGATCGGGGCATCGGATCAACCACCTGTGGTCGGAGCGGAAGAGAGGCGGGCTTCAACTGGACTGCTGCCATTGCGTGTAGAAGCTCGCCGGGTTCATGAGGTATCGGACGGTGGGGTGCGGCAGGTGGCGCACCCGGTGCCGGCGGCCGTACCGGCGGATCAGCTCCCAGTCCTCGCGGGGCAGCACCTCCGGGGTCCGGCGCAGACGGCTGAAGTGCAGGGAGCGGTTGCGGCGCGCGACGAAGGCGTTGGTGTCCAGGAAGGCCTCGCGGGCGGCGCGGCGCCGGTCGTAGGGCACCGACAGCACGTCCTGCTCGCTGCCGTCGGGCAGGACGCGACGCAGCGCCGTGTAGACGGCGTCGGGCCCGCCGGGCGACTCCAAGGCCGCCAACGCCCTTTCCAGGTGGTCGGGTTCCCACAGGTTGTCGTCGTCCAGGAACGCCACGTACCGCGAGCGGGTGAGGCGGATGCCCACGTTGCGCACGACGCCCGCGACACCGGTGTTGCGGGCGAGCGAGACGGCGAACAGCCGCGGGTCCTCGGGGAGGTCCGGGAGTCCCGCGCCGTCGTCGACCACGATCACCACCTGGTCCCGGACGGTCTGGTCCAGGGCCGAGCGCACCGCGGCGCGCAGTTGCTCCGGGCGCCGGTGGGTGGCGATCACCGTGGCGACCAGCGCCGAGGGCGGTGCGGTGAGGACGCGGGCCAGCCGCCCGGTCTCGGCGTCCTCGACGCGGCGCAGCCGCAGCGCGGTGGGGGCCAGCAGGACCTTGTTCCTGGTCTCGAAGAGCACCAGCCAGCCGAACAGCGCCTTGAGCAGCGTCCAGGGCGCCCGCGCGAGCCCGCGCACGAGGCCGCTCACGGGGCCGGCTCGGGTTCGATCGGGCGGCCGTCGGACATCCGGTTGTTCCGCCACACGTTGCCGGGGCCGCTGTGGTTCCAGTGGGCGACCACGCCGTAGCCGCCGGCGGCGGGGTGGTACTCCGTCGAGAAGATGTTGTCGGTGACCTTGATACCGGTGGCGCCGGTGCTGCCGCCGTAGAGGGCGTAGGCGCCACCGGCTATCCAGTTGTTGTCCACGGTGACGTTGCGGACCACACCCGTGTCCGCGAACAGGCCGATGCTGCCCGAGGCGCCCTCCTTGAGGCCGGTCGGGTTCAGCAGGGTGTTGTGGCGGATGATCAGTTCCCCGGTGTTGCCGCCGCCGCTGATCACCGCGTTGGTGTGCTGCCATTCGCCGCCGAGGTTGACGAACGGGACGATGTCGTGGACGTAGTTGTCGTGCAGGTTGCCCTGCCCCATGGACAGGGCGTCGCCGAACACCGAGACGTCGCACCAGCCGACCTCGATGGAGCTGCCCCCCATGTTGGACACCGCGTAGTCCACACCGCCGTTGTCGGGGCCCTTGCCGGGCACGGCCGTGATGGTGGAGTGCAGGACCCGCAGGCCGCTGAAGCCGGGGCGCAGGTTGATGCCCCACCAGCTGTCCGAGGTGATCTTGCTGTCGATGACGGTGACGTCGTTGGCATAGATGTCGAGCGAGCCGGTGATGTCCCAGCCCCGGATGACGAGCCCGTTCTCCCGGACGGCCATGTACCCGGTCTTGTGGGGCGTGAGCGGGATCCGCGGACCGGTGGTGGAGGCGTCGGGGAAGCCGCAGGCGCTGAAGGAGGCGCAGGCGCCCTTGGCGGCGGGGGCGCCGGAGGGAGTTCCGGCGGCCGCGGTGGCGGTGGGCTTCGCCGTCGGGGTCGCTGAGGCGGCGGGGCTGCCCGTCGCCTGGCCGTCCGGGGTCGGCGCGGCGGAGCCCGGTGACGCCGGTGAGGCGCTCGCGGGGCAGGTCCGCGCGGAGTCCGGGCAGTCCGGCAGCGCGGCGGACCGGTCGGGTCCGGAGCAGGCCACGCCCGTGACCGCGAGGAGGGTTAAGAGGAGCAGTCCGGCGAGCGGGTTTCGGCTGATGCGCCGTGGCATCGGGTTCACCTCGTGTCCTGTGGGGTGGGCCGGGCGGGTGCGGGCGTCCGGCGCCGGCCGTGGCGGGGTCCGTCGCCGCGGGGTGCGTCACCGCGGGGCGGGTCGCCGCCGTCGGTGCCGCGCAGGAAGCCGCGGCTGGGCAGTACGCACAGCGTGTAGCCGGCCAGGGCGATCGTGCCGGTCGCCGCGAGCGCGAGCGGGCCGTCGCCGAGCAGCCGTTCCAGGCCCAGGATGGTCGCGGCCATCACGGCGCCGCCGAGGAAGGGCCACGCGCACGCCTTCGCCACCCAGCCGACCCCGATGCCGCCCCGGCTGAGGGCGTACAGGAACACGGGCACCACCAGGCCGCCCGCGACCAGTACATGGGCCTGGGAGGCTCCGACGATGCCGTTCAGCCGGGCGCCCGCGAGGAGCACCGGGACGAGGGCCACCAGCCACAGGCCCTGCACCAGGAAGAGCGACCGGCGCTGTCCGGCCGCGATCAGGCAGTCGTAGGCGAGTTCGCTGCCGATGCGGATCAGGCCGAGGGCCATCAGCCAGGGCAGGGCCGGTGCTGCGGCCGTCCACTGGCTCCCGTAGATCAGCTCGATGGCCGGCGCCGCGAAGCCGGCCAGCAGGACGCACAGCGGGACGGTGCCGGTGACCACCACGCCCAGGGCGCGGCTGAAGCCCCGGGCGAGCGCCAGCGGCGAGTCGGCCAGGCGGGAGAAGCCGGCGAAGGTGACCCTGCGGGCGGCCTCGGAGATGATCCGCACGGGCCAGCCGGAGATGTTGAAGGCGAGGACGTAGAAGCCGAGGGCCACGTCGCCCACCGTCGCACCGACCAGCATGGTGTCGACGTTGACCACCGCGAGGGCCAGCAGGCTCGCCCCCGCCAGCGGAAGGCCGAACCTCAGGAGCTCCCGGGCGTGCCCGCGGTCCCAGCCGTACTTCAGGGTGCCCGGCACGGCCAGGCAGCACCCGATCAGCGTCACGGTGTTCCCCGCCACGGCCCCCCAGGCGAAGCTCATCGCCCCCCAGCCCGCGAAGGCCAGCAACAGCGTGACCGAGGTGCTGATCACGAAGTTGAGTCCGTCGATGACCATCCGCTTGCCCTGGGCGAATTCGCGGGTGAGGAACTGGCCGGGTACCGCCGCCACCCCGCCGATCAGCACGCACAGGCACATCACCCGCAGGACGCCGGTGGCGTCCGGCGAGCCGAGCAGGCCCGCCACCGTCGGTGCCGCCGTGAACAGCGCCACGTACAGCACTCCGCTGGAGAGGGTGCTGAGGGTCAGCACGGTCGGTGCGAACCGTCGCGGGTCCCCCTCCCAGCGCACGATGGCCAGGCTCACGCCCAGCTCGTTCGCGGACAGCAGGACCAGCAGCACGGTCTGCGCCACGCCGTACACGCCCCATTCCGCCGGGCCCAGCGCGAAGCGTGCCAGCACGATGCCGGTCGCGAAGTTGCCCAGGCGCAGGACCAGGGTGTTGATCAGGCTCCACCGGGCCGCCGAACGGACCTTCCGGCCGAGGGCGGGAGGAACGGTGGATGCGGGCGGGGGCGGAGCGGGGGCTCCGCCCTGCGCACCGGTCTCACTGTCCGGTGTGCGGACGGTGTCCATGGGTCGACTCCTCGTCGAGCGGCTCGGCGGTGGTCGGCGCGGCCATGACGGGCTGTGGCGCCTCGGGCTGCGCGGCCGCCGGCCCGTCCTGGCCGGACCGGGCCCAGGAGGGCGGCCGCCGGATGCCGAGCGTCCGTTCCACGGCCGGTTCCTCGGTCCGGGAGACGGGGGCGACGGCCGGTCGCTCCTGCGGCTCGGTCGCCCGGGCCTCCGGCCCGTCGCCCTGGTCCTCGCCGGCTTCGGGCCGGTGCCTGCCGGGGCCCCGCCGCTTGCGGGCCTCCACGAAGAAGGTGGCGACCAGGCTGAGCACGAAGCCCAGCGCGCCCGCCATGACGAGGAACTGGATCCGGGACTTGGTCTGGGCCTGCGGTTCCTGGGGCGGCACGATCACGGCCATCCTGATCATGGCCTCGGGCCGCACCGTCTGCTGGGTCTGGAACTCGTCCAGCCGCTTCTGCGCGTACGCGGTGAGGATCTCGTCCGACTTGAGGACGGCCGCCCGGTCGGTTCCGGTGACGGTCAGCCACATGAAGGGGCCCAGCGCGTTGTCGGCGATCTTCGCCTCGTGCTTGCCGGTGAGGCCCAGGGCCTTGAGGTCGGCGACGGCCCCGTCGGAGTTCAGATTGCGGGCCAGGCCGTCGGCCATTCCGGTGAGGGAGGTCTGGGTGCTCAGGAAGGGGTTGCCGTCGAAGGCCTCCGTGGCCTTCTTGGAGTTCAGCAGGGTCACCGTGCTCTGCGACTGGTACTCCACCGGGACGAGGAGGTGCACGGCGGCGGCCAGCGCCGCCGTGAGCACCAGCCCCGGTATCAGTACGTACCAGCGCCTGCGCATGACCCGCCAGATTTCGGCGAGATCCAAGGTCTTCCCCTTCTCTGAACTGCTTGTCTACTGCGGGACGAGGTCGGTGGGCCGGGGCCGGGTGTGCCTGCTCCCGCCGTCCAGCAGGACCTCGGCGATGCGCTCGCTCGCCCGGCCGTCCCAGAGTTCGGGGCAGCGGGGCGCCGGCGGATCGTCGAGCACCCGGTTCACGGTGGCCACGACGCGGTCCGGATCCGTGCCCGCGAGTACGTTGGTCCCCTGCTCCACCGTGATGGGCCGCTCGGTGTTCTCGCGCAGGGTCACGCAGGGCACGCCCAGCGCGGTGGTCTCCTCCTGGATGCCCCCGGAGTCGGTGAGCACCAGGCGGGCGGAGTCCTGCAAGGCGATGAAGTCGAGGTATCCGGCGGCCGGTACGAGCTTGATGCCGCCGGGGACGCCCAGTTCGGCCAGCCGCTCGGCGGCCCTCGGGTGCACGGGCAGCAGCAGCGGGCAGCGGTCCGCGATCTCGCCCAGGGCCTTGAGCAGGCCGCGCAGGGCCCCGGGGTCGTCCACGTTGGCCGGCCTGTGCAGGGTGACCAGGCCGTATCCGCCCCGGGTCAGGCCGTGGCGGTCGAGTACGTCCGACTGCCGGGCCCGTTCCAGGTTGGCGAGGAGGGTGTCGATCATGACGTTGCCGACGACGTGGATCTGGTCCTCGCGGTAGCCCTCGGCCCGCAGGTTCGCTGCGGCGTCGGGCGAGGGGGCCAGCAGGTAGTCGCTGAGCCGGTCGGTGGCGACCCGGTTGACCTCCTCCGGCATGGACCAGTCGCGGCTGCGCAGTCCGGCTTCCACGTGGGCCAGCAGCGGGCCTGCCTTCGCGGTCACCAGGGCGCAGGCGAGCGTGGAGTTGATGTCCCCGACCACCACCACGGCGTCCGGGGCCAGTTCGTCCACCAGCGGCTCGAACGCGGCCATCACCCGGCCGGTCTGCTCGGCGTGGGTGCCGGATCCGGCGCCGAGGTACCGGTCGGGCTTGCGGATGCCGAGGTCGCGGAAGAAGACGTCGTTCATGGACTCGTCGTAGTGCTGGCCGGTGTGGACCAGGATCACTTCGGCGCCGCGGCGCTCCAGTGCGTCCATCACCGGTTTGATCTTCATGTAGTTGGGTCGCGCTCCGGCGACGCAGATGATCCTCTTCGGGTCGGCCACGGCTCAGAGCACCTCCACGTTGGGTCCGGACAGCCGGTTGCGGCAGTCCAGTACGTACGAGGCGTGTTCGGCGATCAGCTTGTAGTCGAAGGAGTCGTGGTCGGTGATCAGGACGACGACGTCGGCGGCCGCGATCTCCTTGCGGGTGGGTTCGACGCGGACCAGCCGCGCGTCCACCGCGATGCTCTCGACCACGTGGGGGTCGGCGGCCCGTACCTTGGCGCCCATGTCGATGAGCAGTTGCGAGATCCGCACCGCGGGCGATTCCCGGGCGTCACCGGTGTTCTTCTTGTAGGCGAGCCCGAGCAGCAGGATCCGGGAGCCGTTGACGGACCGGCGCTTGGTGTTGAGCGCGTCGATGACGCGGCGTGCCACGTACTCGGGCATGTGGCTGTTGATGTCGTTGGCGAGTTCGACGAAGCGGAAGTTCTGGCCGAGTTCCCGCTGCACGCGCCAGGACAGGTACGAGGGGTCGATGGGAAGGCAGTGGCCGCCGACGCCGGGGCCGGGGGTGAACTTCATGAAGCCGAAGGGCTTGCTGGAGGCCGCTTCGATGGCCTGCCACACGTCGATGTCGAGGTGGCGGGCGAACATCGCGATCTCGTTGACGAGGGCGATGTTCACGTGCCGGAAGGTGTTCTCCAGCAGTTTGGCCAGCTCGGCCTCCTTGGGCGAGCTCACCGGCACGGTGGTGTCGACGAGTTCCCCGTAGAAGGCCTCGACGGCCTTGAGCGAGGCTGCGTCGACGCCCGAGACCACCTTGGGGGTCTGCTGGAAACCCCAGACGGTGTTGCCGGGGTCGATGCGTTCGGGGCTGTAGCCGAGGTGGAAGTCGGCGCCCGCGGTGAGCCCGGAGCCGTCCTCCAGGATCGGGGCGAAGAGTTCCTCGGTGGTGCCGGGGTAGGTGGTGGACTCCAGGACGACCGTGGCGCCCGGGCGCAGGAAGCGGGCCAGGGTGTGGGCCGACTCCTCGATGTAGCGCAGGTCGGGCGTGCCTTCCCGGAGGGGGGTGGGGACGGTGACGACGGCGACGTCGAAGCCGCCGCAGTCCCGGGCGAGTTCGCTGGGCCGGTAGGTTCCGCGCTCCAACGCGCGGGCGATCCGTTCGGAGGTGACGTCCTCCACGAAGGACTCACCGGCGGCGAGGCTCTTGACCCGCCGGGAGTCCACGTCGTAACCGATCACCTGGTGGCCGACTTCGGCGGCCCGGATGGCGAGCGGGAGACCGACGTATCCCTGTCCCACGACGACGACGCGCATCAGTGACTCCTGTTCGCAAGGCCGGCAGGCGGTGTGCGGCGGACGAGTTCCCGGGCCGTCATGGCGAGGAAGGCGGCGTTGGTGGTGAAGTAGCGCTTGGCGAGCCGGCGGGGCTCCTGGAGGGTGCGGTAGAACCACTCGAGCCCCATCCGCTGCCAGACCAGGGGGGCCCGCTTGGTGATCCCGGCGAGGATGTCGAAGGAGCCGCCGACGCCGTGCACGACGTGGACGCCGGTGCGCTTGCCGTATCCGGCGGTGAAGATCTCCTTCTTGGGCGAGGTCATGCCGAGGAACAGCAGGCCGGCGCGGCTGTCGGCGACGGCGTCGGCGATCGACTCCTGGTCGGAGTCGTCGAAGTAGCCGTTGCGGCTGCCGGCGACGTACAGCTTCGGGAACTGCTCGGAGATCTGCCGGAGCATCTGCTCCAGCACGTCCTGCTTGGCCCCGAGCAGGTAGACGGGGATGTCCGCCACCTCGGCCGCGGCGAGCAGCCGCATGAACAGGTCGATGCCCGCGACCCGTTCGGGCAGCCGGACGCCCAGGACGCGGCCGGCCCAGACCACCGCCTGGCCGTCGGCCAGGACGAGGTCGCAGCCGGACACGGCCTCGGCGAGGCGGGGGTCGCGCCGCATGTTGACCAGCTTCGCGGCGTTGACCATGCCGATCTCGATCTGCTCGCCGCGCCGGACGGCGTCGAGGCAGCGCTGGACGGTCTCGTCCATGGTCAGGGGGTCGACTCCGACCCCGAAGAGGAACTGGCGTCCGGTCATCTGAGCCCCCCGAGCCAGGCGAACAGCATCCAGCCGAACTCGTACGGACGGCACTCGCGGTCCACGGAGAGGGGCCGGAAGAGCCCGTCCAGGGGTGCGAGCCGGGCGCGCGGTGCGACCCGGGTGGTGAGTCCGCGGGCGGCCCGGACGGCCTTCTTCGGGTCGCCCCGGTAGACCTTGCGCCAGGTGACGCCGAGCTCGTCGCGGATCATCGGCTCGCGCGGGGTGCCGGTGGGCCCCGAGATCTCGGGCACCTCCGTCATCCAGCGCAGCCCGCGGCGGATCTCCGCGCCGAAGTCCGTCCCGCCCGCCTCGGCGAGGTCGAACAGGGCCGTCGGGGCCATCGCGTGCTGGTGGACGCTGTAGACGGGGTAGCCCTCGATCACGGTCCCGTGCCGGGCGTCGTAGTGCCACCACCACTGTCCGCCGTCGCCCTGCAGAGCGCAGATGCGGGCGGCGCAGGCGTCGGCTGCCGCGAGGGCCTCGCGGTCCCCGCCGCTCGCGTGCAGCCGGGCCAGGGCCTGGAGCGGGTACGTCTGGTCGGCGAAGCAGGCCACGTGCGACCGGTAGCCGGGCACCAGCCCCGGCGCGGTGGCGTGCGGGAACAGCGGGCTGTCCGCGGCCCTGGCCGCGAGCAGGCGGTCGCGGGCGGCCGGGATCCGGTCCTCCACGTCCACCGTGGCGCGGGCGGCGGCGAGGGCGGAGAGCACCCAGGCCGCCTCGACCGTGTACTGCGGCCGTCCCGGGAGGTCCAGGGCGGCCACCCGGTCGAGGGCGTCGGACAGCTTGGCGTGGCCGGTTTCGGCCGCGGCCCAGGCGATGAGCGCGGCGTCGCCGAGGTTGACCACCCCGGGCAGCCGCTGCACGAGCAGCCCCGTGAACTCCTCGGCGGTGCGCCCGCCGAACAGGGCGCGCTGGCGCTCCTCGGGCAGGAACCGGGCCCCGAGCGCGGTGATCGCCGCGTACCGGGTGCTGGTCCCCCGCTGCTCCAGCCCGCGGGTACCGTCGGGCGACACCTTGCCCACCCGGGTGAACACGAAGGTCTCTTCCCCGGCCAGGTACATCGCGGGCAGGCCCGACTCGGCCAGTACGAGCAGGCGCTCGGCGAGGGCGTGCAGCGACGGGTCCTCGTGAGCCAGTGCTCCTAATCGTTTGGTGGTCATCGGGTCCCCACCCCGATTCCCCGGGTGCTCCTCGCACCCCGCATGTCCGAGCCGTAGCGCTCCAACACACCTATCCCCTCTGATCGCTCGGCGGAGGGGGATCGTGCATGACGGCGTCCCGGCCCGCGGCGGCGTGCGCCGTGGCCCGAACCGTCCGACGGCTGCGTCTGGAACCCCCCAGCGATGCCGCGGACCGGGGCACGCGGATCGGCAGTGTCCCGTCCGGCGCGGTGGCGCCGCGTCCGGACATGACACTGCCCCGGTGCCTCGTCGTGTACAACCCCCCACTGAGCATGGCCTGTTGCCTGCTCAGATCCCGTTGTGCAGGGACACGGTATGCCCACGGATGTTCGTTGATTGTGGTTTTGAGGAAATGCCATTGCCTCAAATTGCCGACATGTCGTCAGCCGGCCTCGGCCAGCGCGCCGTCCTTCTCCTCGTACAGCGCGCCGGTGCTCGGGCACTGCCAGACGTCCGGCTTCCCCTCGACCTCCACCAGGCGGACTCCGGCCTTCCCCACCCAGCCGATCCGCCGGGCCGGCACCCCGGCGACGAGGGCGAAGTCGGCCACGTCCCGGGAGACCACGGCCCCCGCCGCGACAAGGGCCCAGCGGCCGATCCGCACCCCGGCCACACAGACGGACCGAGCCCCGAGCGAGGCGCCCTCGGCCACGACGACGCCGGCGGGCTCCCAGTCGCCGTCCCGCTTCAGCTTGCCGTCGGGGTCGACGGCGCGCGGGTAGAAGTCGTTGGTGAGGACGGCCGCCGGGCCGATGAACACCCCGTCGCCGAGTACGGCGGGCTCGTAGACGAGCGCGTAGTTCTGCAGCTTCACGTGGTCGCCGATGCGCACGCCGGGCCCTACGTACGCCCCGCGCCCCACGATGCAGCCGCGCCCGAGCCTGGCCTCCTCCCGTATCTGTGCCAGATCCCAGATCGCGGTCCCCTCGCCGAGCTCGGCCGTCTCGTCGACCTGGGAGGAGGGTTGTATGCGGACGCTCACGGCGCGTTCCCCTTACGGTTCGCGAGGCCCCCGGAACCACGGGCCTACGTGCGGAGCATATGCGCCGCCGGCCCACCGCACCCGGAGATCAACCCACTGTTCCGCAAACGGACTTGAGCGCACCGGCGTGGCGCCGCCCGCACCGGGGCGCGGCTCGCCCCGGGCCCGTCGTAGCCTTCTTGACCAGGGGAATCACCGAATGACCGAGCAAGGCGGGGGCAGTTCATGACATACCGACGCGCGGCGATACCGGCACTGACGGGAGGGTTGCTGATCACGGCCCTCCTCTGGTGGGCCGGGGCGAGCGCCCAGGCGCTGCGCCTTCAGGGCACCAACAGCCTGTTCGGCATCGAGGGCACCCTGGAGCTCGGCCGCTGGCTGTTCCCCTGGTCGTACGAGCCCTCGGCGGCCCTGGGTTCCGGCACCGATCTGTCGGGCGGGACCGGCGGCAGCTACGCCTCGCTGTACTCGACCGCCGTGCAGATCCGGTTCGTCGCGGTCTTCGCCTTCTTCCTGCCCGGGGCGCTGCTCCTGATCCGCAGACTGCCGCCGGTGCGCGGCCGGATGACGGCCTCGCTGCTCGCGGTGTGGGCCTGGGGGCTGGTGGCCGGGATGCTGGCCATGACCGTCTCGGCGCCCTGGCTGATCGCCTCGCAGGGCCGCGGCAGCTACCGCCTCCTGCCCCAGCTGTCGAGCGTGATCGCCTCCGGGCGGCCCGCTCTGGTGGTGGCCGCGCTGATCGCCGCGGCGGTGACCGTGCTCGTGGGTCGCGTCACGGTCAAGGGCGCCGGTCCGGTGCCGCAGAACATCGTCCCCGAGCGCGCCACCCGGCTGGCCGCCACCGTCGGCACCGCGGTGATCGCGGTGTCGCTGGTGGTCCTGTCGTACCAGCCGGTCGCCGCCGAGATCCAGATGTTCTCCCCGTACGACGGGATGTTCTCCGAGCCGGGCGAACTCCTGCGCCAGTGGCTGCTGCTGGGCGCCTGGGACTTCCCGGCGGGGGGTCCGCTCGGGAGCTGGCTGCTGTACCGCGTGCTCGACCTGCTGCCGCTCGCCGTGGTGTGGGTGGCACTGCGGCGGCTGCCCGCGCTGCTCACCCGTACCACCCTCCCGGCGATGGCGGTGGGCACGGTGTGCGCGACCGTCCTCGGGCTGCTGGCGAGCCAGCTGTTGCACATCGTGCTGAACGTGTCGGACAGGCCCTACGGGGTGCCGCAGCTGTTCTCCGGCCTCGGCGGCGGCATCCCGGCGGCCCTGCTCTTCGGGCTGGCGGCGGGAGGCGCGGCCACCGTGGCACTGCGTACGGCGGTGGGCCGCGCGGAGGCCGCCGGCGTCGGGGCGACCCGGCCGGCCGCGTCCGGATCCTGAGCGCGGGGCAGCGGCTCACACGTCGCGCCGCCGTACGACGATCACGGTGACGGCCACCGCGAGGACGGGCCAGAGCGTGAAGGCAAGCCATGAGTCGGCGACCGTGGGCAGGGCCTCGCTCTCCCGGGGGTGCAGCATCGACAGGCAGCTGCGCCAGTCGTAGAACGGGAACAGGTTGTACACGTCGTTCGCCCACTGGTGGACGCTCGGCTTGAAGAAGCCCGGTAGGACGACGAGGACGCCGCAGGCCGTGACGACGGCGCCCGCGGTGTGCCGCAGGAGGGCCCCGATGCCCAGGCCGACCAGCGCCGAGACGGGAGCCAGCAGCGCGTTCGCCAGCAGCACCCGCGCCACTCCGGGATCGCCCACCCCGAGCCCGATGCCGCGCCCGGACAGGATGGCCTGGCTCACCCCGAAGGTGCCCAGCGACACGACCGTCCCGACGGCGAGCATCACCGCCGCGAGGACGGCGACCTTCGCGGCCACCACGGGGTGGCGCCCGGGTACGGCGGTCAGGGTCGTGCGGATCAGGCCGCTCGCGTACTCGCCGACGATGGCCAGAGCCCCCACGCTGCCCGTACCGATCATGAGGAGGGACACGCCGGCGCCGCTGAGCGCCTCGCTCATCGGGTCGTAGTGGGACCGCTGCTGCGGCCCGAAGTCGGGCCAGTTCTGGTAGGTGTCGAGGCTGCTCTGCACGGCGAGACCGATCAGGAGCAGCGTGCCGATCCCGAGCAGTCCGAGGGTCGAGGGCAGGGACCACAGCTTGATCCACTCGGCGGCGAACAGGTCGCGGAACCGGACGCGGGGTTGGGCCGCCGGAGTCGGCAGGACGGACAGGCCCGGCCGGGTCGCGGTCGGCGGGGACGCTGTCGGCGGGGTCATCGGCGGTGGGGTCATCGGCGGCGGGTTCATCGGCGCTCCCCCGCCCGGTAGTCCGCGCGGTCGGCGGTGAGTTCCATGAAGGCGTCCTCCAGTGAGGCGGAGCCGGGAGCGAGCTCGTGGAGCGGGATGCGGTGCTCGAATGCGAGCTCGCCGATGCGGGCGGCGGTCAGTCCGCTGACCGTGAGGCACTCCCGACCGTCGGGCCGTACGCGGGCGCCCTCGGGTGCCAGCAGGGTCGTGAGGCGTCCGGCGTCGGGGGTCCGTACGGTGACGCGGGCACGGGTGCCGCGCATCGCGAATTCGGCGACGGTCTCCTGCGCGATCAGCTCGCCCCGGCCGATGACGACGAGGCAGTCGGCGGTGTTCTCCATCTCGCTCATGAGATGGCTGGAGACGAGGACGGTACGGCCTTCGGCGGCCAGCCGTCCGAACATGCCGCGCACCCAGCGGACCCCCTCCGGGTCCAGGCCGTTGACGGGCTCGTCGAACAGCAGCACGGGCGGGTCGCCGAGGAGGGCCGTGGCGATGCCGAGTCGCTGGCGCATGCCGAGGGAGAACCCGCCGGCCCGGCGGCGTGCCACACCCGCCAGGCCGACCTCCTCCAGCACCTCCCGCACCCGGCGGCGGGGCAGGCCGTTGCTGCGGGCCAGCGCGGACAGGTGTGCCAGGGCGCTGCGGCCGGGGTGGACGTCGCCCGCGTCGAGGAGTGCGCCGGCGTGGTGGAGTCCGGCCCGCCGCCGGGTGAAGGGGCGGCCGTCGATGGTGGCGCTTCCGGCGGTGGGCCGGTTCAGGCCGAGGATCATGCGCAGGGTGGTGCTCTTGCCGGCGCCGTTCGGGCCGAGGAACCCGGTGACCTGTCCGGGTCGCACCGTGAAGGTGAGGTCGTTGACGGCGAGGACGTCGCCGTAGCGCTTGGTCAATCCGTTGACTTCGATCACCCGGCCCACGGTGCGGCAGTCCCGGACCTCGCCGCATCGGCCCGTCGGCATGAACCGGGGCGGCGGCACTGCCCTTTGGGTATACGCCCGCGGTCTGATGTGCGCGGGCCGACCGCTGCCTACGCTCGACGGATGTCCGAGCACACGCCCCACCCGCTTCCCCCGACACCGCTGTCGCCGTTGCCGTCGCGGATGTCGCGAGGAGCACGGACGGCACTGGCCTGGGGTGCCGTGGCCGCTACGGCCCTGCTGCTGTACGCCACGATGGCGGGTGCCACGGTGGCGGTGCTCGGCGAGGAGAGCCAGGGCACGCCTCTCGCGGCCGTGACGGTCGCGATGGCGCTGCCCCTGCGGTGGGCGTGGCGCCGGCCGGGGCCCGTGCTCGGGGTCGTCCTGGCCGAAGTGGCCGCGGGCACGGCGCCGGCGCTGCGCACCGAGTGGACGTGGCCCCTCTTCCTGGCGGCGGGTCTTCTGGTCGGCCTGGTCGCGGCCACCCGCGCGCGGCGCGCCGGTCTCGCCGCGGCGGCCGCCGGTCTCGTCGTGCTGGAGACGGCCTTGCAGGTGGACCTTTTCAGGGAGGGCGGGTGGGGTCGTGTGCTCGCACCCGGTTTCCTCGGGCTGACGGCGTTCGTCGCGCTGGCCCTGGTGTTCTCCTGGCTGGCCGGTACGTCCGTCCGCCGGCGCGGTGAGTACGACCGGGCACTGCGCGCGCAGGCCGCCGCCTCGGCGGTCACGGCCGAACGGCTGCGCATCGCCAGGGAACTTCACGACATGGTCGCGCACGGAATCGGCGTCATCGCCATCCAGGCGGGCGCGGGCCGGCGGGTCATCGACAGCGAGCCGGAGCGGGCTCGTACCGCGCTGGCCTCGATCGAGACGACCAGCCGCGAGACCCTTGGAGGGCTGCGGCGGATGCTCGACCTGCTCCGCCAGGCGGAACAGGACCGGGCGCCCGCAATGCACCCGGCACCCTTCACCGGTCTCGCGGACATCGACCGGCTGGTCGCGACGACGGCGCACGCCGGTGTCGAGGTGGAGGTACGGCGCTCCGGGAGGCAGCGCCCGCTGCCGGCCGCCGTCGACCGGTCCGCCTTCCGGATCGTCCAGGAATCGGTGACCAACGTGGTCCGGCACGCGGGCACCCGCCGCTGCGCCGTGTCCATCGACTACCGGCCCGCCGCACTGCACATCACCGTCGTCGACGACGGTGATGACCCCTCAGTCCCGGCCCCGGCCGACGGATCCGGCTACGGGATCCGGGGCATGCGCGAGCGCGTCGCCCTCCAGGGCGGCCGGTTCACCGCCGGGCCGCGCCCCGGAGGCGGCTTCCGCGTCGCCGCGCTCCTGCCGCTCCCGGCGGAAGGGGCGGACGCACGATGAAGATCCGCGTCGTACTCGCCGACGACCAGCCGCTGGTGCGCGCCGGACTGCGCATGGTCATCGACGGCGTCCCGGACATCGAGGTCGTCGGGGAAGCCGGAACCGGGACGCAGGCCGTCCGCCTGGGCCGGGAACTGCGCCCCGACGTGGTCGTCATGGACATCCGCATGCCCGGCATGGACGGCATCGAGGCCACCCAGATGATCACCGCGGAGCTCCCCGGGACCCGTGTCGTCGTCCTCACCACCTTCGACAGCGACACCAACATCTACGGTGCGCTCCGCTCCGGTGCCAGCGGGTTCCTCGTCAAGGACACGGCCCTGGAGGACATCCTCACGGCCGTCCGCGTGGCCGCCGCGGGCGACGCCCTCATCACGCCGAGCGTCACCCGCCGCCTCATCGCGGAATTCGCCGGCCGCCCCGAACCCGCGCCCTCCCCCGCCGAGCCCGCCGCCATCACCGCCCGGGAACGCGAGGTGCTGGCCCTCGTCGGCCGCGGCCTTTCCAACGGTGAGCTCGCCGCCCGTCTCCACATCACGCCCGGCACCGCCAAGGCCCACGTGGCGAGCCTGCGTTCCAAGCTCGGGGCCCGCGACCGGGTCCAGCTCGTCATCACGGCCTACGAAACCGGGCTGGTGGAGCCGGACCGGCTGCGACGGGACCCGCGTTAGTGCGCCGTGGCCCGTTCCAGGACCTCCAGCACCGTGTCGCGGAACAGCGTCGTCTTGTAGCCGGTCTGCGGCAGGGGGCGGCAGCGGTTGAGGACCGTCGCGGCCGCCGCGGCGAGGAGTTCGGGGGTGGCCTCGCGGCCGGTCAGGGCGGTCTCCACCTCCGTCAGGCGCAGCGGGACGCGGGCCACACCGCCCGCGGCCACGGCGGCGTGGGTGATGGTGGTGCCGTCGAGCACGATCCGGGCGGTGGCTTCGACGAGGGGCCATTCGGCGTGGGCCCGGCTGATGGCGCGGTGGTGGGCGACGCGTTCGCCGGGCAGGGGCGCGGGCAGCCTGACGGCGGTGAGGATGCGGTCCGGCGGCAGCAGGTGGTCCGCCTGGAAGAGCCGGTCGCCGTCCCCGTACAAGTCGGCGACGCCGCGCGGGGATTCGCCGTGGATCTCGGCTTCCGCGTCGTAGGTGAGCAGTGCCGCCGCGAGGGTGGAGGGGTGCGGGGTGATGCAGGGGCCGTCGCCGCTGACCACGCCGAAGTGGTGGTCGCCCTCCCGCGCGGGGCAGCCGGCGCCGCCCTTCTGGAAGCAGGCGGTGTGCGGACTGCGGTAGTACCAGCAGCGGTTGCGCTGCAGGAGGTTGCCGCCCAGGGTTCCGGCGGCACGGACCTGCGGGGTCGCCGCGGTCCCGGCCGCGAGTGCCAGGGCCGGCCAGCCGGCGCGCACCTGCGGGTCGGCGGCGAGCTCGGCGAGGGTGGTCAGGGCCCCGATCCGCAGCCCACCGCCCGGCAACGGCGTGCAGCCGCGCAGGCCGGCGGCGCCGCCGAGGTCGGTGAACGGGCCCGGGGAGACGCCGCTGCGCTGCCGGGCGGTGGTGTCGGTGCCGCCGGCGCGCAGTTCGCCGCCGCGGGTGCGGACGGCGGCCGACAGATCGGTGAGGGCGGGCTCGTTGGTCACGTACCCAGTCCTTCCAGGAGCCGGTCGGGGCGGATGGGCAGGTCGTACGGGCGCCATCCGGTGGCGTCGTGGACCGCGTTGGCCAGGCACGCCGCGGTGGGCAGGGTCGCGATCTCGCCGAGGCCGACACCGCCACCGGGGACGTGCTCGAAGCCCTCCTGGTGGAAGTGGACGGTGATCTCGGGGGTGTCTCCGATGCCGGGGAGGCGGTAGTCCTCCAGGTTGTCGGTCAGCACCCGCCCGGTGGCCGGGTCGACGCGCCGCTCCTCGAACAGCGCGTAGCCGACGCCCTGCACCACGGCGCCCTCGCACTGGCTTCGCGCCAGCCGGTCCTCGTGGATGCGGCCCGCGGCGATGCCGCTCCACACCCGCAGCGGACGGATCCGGCCGAGCCGGGTGTCCACCTCGACCTCGGCGACCTGTACCGAGCCGGTGAAGCCGCGGCCGATCGCCACGCCGCCCATGGTGAGGCCGAAGGGGGTCACGAAGCCCCGGTGGTCGCGGGGGCGCCTGCCGGTGACCCGTAGGCCGTGCGCCGTGTCCAGCCGGGCGGCGACGTCACCCCCGCCGAGCGCTTCGCGCAGCCGGGCCGCGGCGTCCACGGCGGCGGGCGCGAGGGAGGGCGTGGTGCGGCTGCCGCCGGAGGTGGGGCCGTGGACGGTGTCGCTCGCGCCGGTCTCGGCACGTACCCGCTCCAGGGGCAGGCCGAGCTCCTCGGCGACGGCCCGGCGCAGCACGCTCCGCGCGCCGGTGCCGATGTCCTGCACGGCGCAGCGGGCGACGACGGCGCCGTCCTCCACGGTGAGTTCGACCTCGGTGCCGGGGTCGAGGAAGTACAGCCAGTTGGCGGCCGCGACGCCGACGCCCCGGCGGAAGCGCCCGGTGCCGCCTCGCGGGCCGGCCCAGAGCGGGAGGGACCGGGCGAGGTCGTAGAGGGCGTGCCGCTTGGGGTTTCCGTCCCAACGGCGGCGCAGGGCGATCGGTTCCTCGCCGAGCCGGTGTGCCATCTCGTCTACGGCCTGCTCCAGGGCCCAGCACAGCGGGGGTCCTCCCGGGCCGCGGAAGGGGGCGCCCGGCGGCCGGTGCGTGACGGTGTCGAAGTCGCGGAGCCGGCGCGGCGCCTTGCCGTACATGAACCGGGCCTGTGCCGCCACGGAGGCTCCGACGGAGATCCCGCCGTCGCTGTCCGCGTCCATGGCCAGCGCGCTCAGGTCACCGGCCTCGTCCGCGACCATCGCCACCCGGATCCGGGTGGCGGGCCGGTATCCGCCGTCGGTGAGTTCCTCGTCCCGGTCCAGCACCACCCTCACGGGGGCGTCGTGCAGACGGGCCAGTTCCACCGCGGCGACGACGTCGGTGGTCAGCCCCATCTTGCAGCCGAAACCGCCGCCCACGTGGCCTGCCTTCGCCACCACCCGTTCGGCGGGCAGGCCCCAGCGCTCTGCGGCCTGTTCGGCCACGTGCCGCAGGGACTGCGTGGACACCTCCAGGTGGAGGGTGCCGTCGGCCCACCGGGCCAGGCAGGCGTGCGGTTCGAGGGGGGTGTGGGTCTGCGCGGCGGTGGTGAACTCGCCTTCGACGACCCGTTCGGGGTTGCGGCGGCGGGCCTCGGTGATGCGGCGCACGGCCGTGGCGGGGCGCTTGCTCATGGCGGAGGGGCCGCGCAGGTTGCCGCGCCAGCGGGCGGGCAGCAGTTGGGGGGTCTCGCCGGAGCCGGGTGCGCGCTTGCGGGCCGCCTTGTCCTCGTAGACCAGCGGGCCCTCGCCGGCCCGGGCCAGGCGTACGTCCAGGGCGGCGGGCAGCACCTCGTAGTCGACGGTGACCCGCGCCGCGGCCGCCCGGGCGGCGGCCCGGCCGGGCGCCGCGACCGCCGCGACGGGCTGGCCGACGTACCGCACGACGCCGTCGGGGGGCAGCAGCGGTACGAGCGGCACGTCCCCGGCTTCGAGGGACCGTACGTGGGCGTGCGCGTGCGGGGAGCGGATGATCAACCCCTCCAACAGGCCTTCGGGGTGCAGGTCCGTGGTGTAGCGGGCCGATCCGTCGATCTTCGCCGGGGCCTCGGCGCGCGGTACGGGCCGCGCCTGCCCGTCGGCCCGATCCTCGTCGTAGTCGCCCGCGCAGGCCGCGGCCACCGCGTTGTGGATCCCCTCGTACGCGCCGCAGCGGCACAGGTGGCCGGCCAGGGCGTCGGCGATCTGCTCCCGTCCCGGCCGGGCGGTGCCGTGCTCGGCCCGCCACCGGTCGTGGAACGCCGCCGCCTCGACGACGAACCCCGGGGTGCAGTAACCGCACTGGAGGGCGTCCTCACCGGCGAAGGCACGGGTCACGGGATGGCCGGTCAGGCCCTCCACGGTGGTGACCCGGCGGCCGGCCAGTGCGACCGCCGGGGTCAGGCAGGACACCCGGGGCTCGCCGTCGACCTGGATCGTGCAGGCTCCGCACACGCCGCCCGCGCAGACCAGTTTGGTGCCGGTCAGTCCCAGCCGGTCGCGCACCACCTCCGTGGCGGCCGGGTCGTCGTCCACGTCCACCTCGCGCCGGGCGCCATTGACCTCGAACTCCACGAGACGTACTCCTCAGCCGTGGGGTGGCGACCGCCGGGGCCCGCGCTCACCGTCACGCTCCTTGATATCCCGCTTCCGGGGACGGCGCAGTTCGGCGCGGCCGCCCCGGGCGGGTCACAGGCCGGGGTCGCGGTGGGTCGGGGTGCCGTCCAGGACCGTGAGCAGCACGGGCAGCCGGGGCAGGTCGGTGGCCGCGGTGGTGAGGGGGTCGTCGGCCAGGACGGTGAGGTCGGCGCGGTGGCCCACCGCGATCCGACCGGCCTCGTACTCCTCGCCGGCGGCGTGGGCCGCGCCCACGGTCATGCCCTGGAGGGCTTCCAGGGCGGTGAGGGCCTGTTCGGGTCCGTGCGGGGGCTGGGTCAGGTCCCGGGAAGGGCGGCGGTGGGGGGGGGCCCCCCCCCCCCCCCCCCGCGGGGGGGGGGGGGGGGGCCCCGCGGAAACCAGGACGACCGCGGCCCCCGCGGCGGCCACGTCCCCGCAGCGCCCCGCGCCGGGGGCGCGGTCCTCCGGGGGGGGGGGGGGGGGGGCCCGGGGGGGGGGGGGGGGTGGGGGGGGGGGGGGGGGGGGGGGGGGGGGGCCGGGGGGGGGGGGGGGGGGGGGGCGCCCCCCCCCCCCCCCCGCGGCGGGTACGGGGCGATGGGCCAGTCGGAACCGAGGACGACGGCGGCCCCGGCGTCGGCCAGGTCCCGGCAGCGCCAGGCGCGGGAGGCGCGTTCCTCGCCGAGGCGGCGGGACCAGTTGTCGGTGTGGTCGGCGCGGGTGAAGTCGCAGCAGTGGGTCGGCTGCATGGAGGCGACGACCCCGAGCTCGGCGAAGCGGCGCAGCGTGTCGTCGGGCACGGTCTCGATGTGCTCGATCCGGTGCCGGACCCCGCGCCCGCCTCCGGCCTGCGCCTTTTCCACCGAGTCGAGGACGTGTCGTACGGCCGCGTCGCCGATCGCGTGGGTGGCGGTGGGCACGCCGGCCCGGTGGAACTCGCCGATGATCCGCGCGTACTCCTCGGGGTCGGGCCAGAAGGCGTGCGTGGACTCGCCGTGGCAGTCGGGGCGTTCCAGCCAGGCGGTGCCGTTGTCGATGGTGCCGTCCATGAACAGCTTGACCCCGTCGGTCCGCCACAGCCGCCCGCCCGTGCCCTGCTGCGCGATCAGCGCGCGCACCGCCTCGGCGTCGGAGCCGGGCTGGCACCAGGGGGCGACCCGCAGGCGCAGCGGGAGCTCGCCGGCCTCGTCGAGTTCGGCGTAGAAGGCGAGGCTGTCGCCGTTCGCGTCCATGGCGTGGCCGCCGGTGAGTCCGGCGGCGGCCATGGCGCGCAGGGCGGCGGCGAGGCGGGCGCGGCGCTCCTCGCGGGTGGGCTGCGGGGCGACGCGCTCGACGAGTTCGCAGGCGGCGTCCTCCAGGAGCAGTCCGGTGGGCCTGCCGTCGGCGTCGCAGACGACCTCGGAGGCCTGGTCGAAGGTCCGCGGCCCGTCGACGCCGGCGAGTTCCAGCGCGCGGCGGCTGGCCAGCATCGAGTGGGCGTCGAAGAGCAGCAGGAGGGCCGGGACCCCGTCGAGCACGGTGTCGAACGGGGCGGTCTCGACGGGCCGGCCGTCGAAGGCGTTCGGGTCGAGGCCCCAGCCGTGCAGCCACTGCCCGGGAGCGAGCCGCCGCACCTCGGCGGCCAGGGCCGCGCGGACCTGGTCCACGTCCGTGCAGCCGGAGAGGTCGAGGCCGTGGGTCAGTTCGGCGCCGGAGACGGGGTGGAGGTGCCCGTCGACGAGGCCGGGGGTGACCACCGCCCCCTTGAGGTCGATCACCGTCGTGCCGGAGTCCGCGTGCTCGCGGATGGCGCGGTCGTCGCCCAGGGCGGTGATCCGCCCGTCGGACGCGGCGAGTGCCGTCTCCGGGAGGAAGGTGCCCGTCACCGGGTCGAGCAGGCGGGCGGAGAGCAGGACGAGACTGGGGCGCACGGGGACTCCTGGTGGAACGGTGGGAAGGGTCAGGCGACGGGGCCGGGGCGGGCAGGGGGGCGGCGGGTCCGGGCGGGAACCGACGCCGGGGGTCGAGGTCCGGGGCCCTTGCCGGGGCCGGGGACCGGACCTGGGGCCGGGGACCGGACCTGGGGCTGGGGGCCCGGGCCGGGGGGCCGGACCGGGGGGACCCGGGGGGACCCGGGGGGGACCCGGGGGGACCCGGGGGGGGACCGGACCCGAGGACCGGACCCGAGGACCGGGGCCGAGGACCGGGGCCGGGGGCCGGGGCCGGTCAGGCCCCGCCGGCCGGGCCCGGGGCGTCGAGGGTGCCGGTGGCCAGGCCGAGTTCCCGCTCGGCCGTGGTGACGGCCATGCGGGTCACCGCCGCGGGGCGGTCACCGGTGGCGGTGTTGGCGTGGACCCCGAGGCCGTCGAGCACGACCAGGATCTGTATGGCCGTCGCGCGCGGGTCCTCCGTACGGAACTCCCCGCGCTCGACGCCCTCCCGGATGACGCCCTCGATGCGCCCCCGCCAGGCCGACTCCTGCTCGGCGACCCGGTCGCGGAGCACGGGCCGGTAGCGGCTGAGATGGCGGGCGTTGATCCAGAGCCGGCTGATGTCGTCGTACGTTTCCCCGGTCGCGTGCGCGAAGAAGCGTGCCAGATGACGCGTCGGGGTGTCGCCGTCCGGGGTCGGCGGGAGGAGGCGGTCGAGTTCGGCGGTCGCGGCGTCACCGAACGCCTCGGCCACCAGATCCTCCACCGAAGGGAAGTAATGGCTGATCAGACCGGGTCTCACGGCGAGCTCGTCGGCGATCCGCCGCAGCGTGAGGCACTCCAGCCCTTCGGTCAGGGCCACGGCCGCCCCCGCCTCGACGATCTCCGCCCGGCGGGCCTCGGGTGATTTGCGAACTCGTTTGCGCTGGACGCTTGACGACATGCCGAGGATGCTATTGAGTGTGCGACCAATAAGCAAGCAGGTGGGTACCGCCCAGCACCGGAGGTCCGCATGGCATCGACGTTTCCCGACCCGCACCCGGGCCCCCGGGCCGCCCTGACCGTCCCCGGCGCCCCGGCCGCCGAGGACCGCCCCGGCCGGATCGAGGTCCACGGCGTCGACCACATCCCCGACGCGGAACGCCACGGCCGACCCCGCGAGCTGTTCTCCGTCTGGGCGGCGGCGAACGTCAACTACCTCAGCCTGGTCGTCGGCGGCGCGCTGGTCCTCATGGGCCTCACCCTCTGGCAGGCCCTCGCGGTGATCGTCGTGGGCAACCTGTTCTGGGTGCTCACCGGACTGCTCGCCACCTCCGGCCCCGCCGCCGGCGCCCCCAGCGAAGTGATCACCCGGGCGATGTACGGAGTGATCGGCAACCGGGTCAACAACGCGGTCCTGGGCTGGCTGGTCTCGGTCTGCTACTTCGCGCTGAACCTCGCGGCCGCCGCCACCGCGGCCTTCGCCCTGGTCGAGATGGCCGGTCTGACGCCCGGCACCGGCGTCAAGACCGCCGTCGTCCTGGTCATCGCCGCGCTCACCCTCGCCATCAGCGTCTACGGCCACGCGCTGATCGTGCGGCTCTACCTCCCGATCACCCTGGCGCTCACCGCCGCCTTCGCCGTCGTGGCCGTCGCGGTGCTCGGACACGCGGACTTCGGGTACGCCCCCGCCGAGCCGCTGACCGGCACCGGCCTCTGGGCGGCCCTCGCGGCCGGCGTCAGCCTCATCGCCGCGGGCCCGCTCTCCTACACCACCAGCGCCGACTTCTCCCGCTACCTGCCCCGCACCTGCTCGCCGAAGGCCGTACTGGGCTGGACCGCCGCCGGCGCCTTCCTTCCCAGCCTCGTCGTCACCTCGCTCGGCGCGTTCGCCGCGACCGCGGTGGACATGGCCGACCCGGAGACCGCGCTGCGCGAGCTGCTGCCCGGCTGGTTCTACCCCGTCTTCCTGCTGGCCCTGGTGCTCGGCACCATCGCCGTCAACGCCCTGACCGCCTACAGCGCCGGCCTCGCCCTCCAGGCGGTGGGCATCCGCATCCGCCGCTCCGTGAGCGTGCTCTTCGACGGAATCGTCGCCGTCGCCCTGACCCTGTACGGGCTGCTGTTCTCCAGCCTCCTCGACACCGTCAGCAACGTCCTCCAGCTGACCGTCGTCCTCATCGGCCCCGCCATGGCCGTGTACGCCACCGACATCGTGCTGCGCCGCAACCGCTACGACGGCCCCGCGCTCATGGACGAGACCCCGCGCGGCCCCTTCTGGTACACGGCGGGCGTCAACTGGGCGGGGGCCTTCGCGCTCTGCGCGGGCGTGGCCGCGTCGGCGCTCTGCGTCAACACCCTCTACACGGGCCCGGTCGCCGCCGCACTGGGCGGCCTCGACCTGGCGCTTCCCGCCGGCATGGCGGTGTCCGCGGCCCTCTACGCGGCCCTGATGCGCCGCGACCCCGTCGTGCTCGGAGCACGCGCCGCGGCCTGAACGGCGGGGCCGCCGGAGTCGAGTCCGGCGGCCCCCTCGGGGCGCTGCGCTACCGGCCGGTCAGCCCAGCAGGCCCTTCATCCGGTCGATCTCGGCGGTCTGCGAGGTGATGATCGCGTCTGCCATGGCCTTGGCCTCCGGGAAGGCGCCGTCGGCCTTCTCCGTGCGGGCCATCGCCACCGCGCCGTCGTGGTGCTTGATCATCAGCTGCATGAAGGCGGTGTCGAAGGCCTTGCCGGAGGCCTTCTTCAGCTGGTCCATCTCGTCGCCCGTCATCATGCCGCCGCCGGCGCCGCCCGAGCCGTGCCCGGAGTGGTCCGCGGCGCCCTCGGCGGGCACCTGCTCGCCCCAGGAGGTCAGCCACCCGGAGAGGGTCTTGATCTCCGGGTCCTGGGCCTTCTTGATCTGCTCGGCGAGCTGCTTGACCTCGGCCGACCCGGCGCGGGAGGGGGCGAGGTCCGCCATCTCCACGGCCTGCCGGTGGTGCGGGATCATCCCCTTGGCGAAGGCCGTGTCGGCGGCGTTGTGCCGCCCCTGCGCGGCGGACGCCGAAGCGGGGGCGGAGGCCGGGGCCGACGGGCTCTGGGCGCCGTGGCCGCCGTGGCCGGCGGTGTCGTCCTTGCCCGACCCGCAGGCGGCGAGGACGAGCGAGGCGGTGGCCACCGCCACGACGGCGGCGGTACGGCGGATGAGGGAACGGTTCGTGCTCATGGTGGTGCGACTCCTTGTCCGGAATTGAGGATGCGACGGAGCGCGGCGGCCCCGCGGGGGCTGCCGGCGCGGGTCGTCCTAGATCCGCAGGAGTTGCAGTTCGGCCAGGTCGGGCGGTGCCCGTCCGCTCTGCGCCGAAGCCGTCGCGACGGCGTGGGGCGCCTCGGCCGCGGACTCCGAGCCGTCGAGGGCGGCGGCCGGGGCGGGCGGCGCGTACGGGGTGTTGATGCCGGTCGCCGCGCAGGTGGCATCGGCGTGGTGCGTGTGGTCCGATCCACCGGCGGTGTGCGAGCAGCCCTCGGCCGCGCGGGCCTCGGGCCCCGGCCGGCCGTGGTGCTCCGTCCCCATGACGTGGCCGGGGGCCGTCGCGTGCGTGCGCACGGAGGCGGGCCCGGGGCCCAGGCCGTGCATGGCCAGCACACCGGCCAGCACGGCGAGCACGAGCAGCACGAGGCCGCGCCCTGTCGGGCGGCGGCGCGGTGGCTGCACGCGGGAGATCATGGATGCATCGTACGGAACATTCGACGCCGATGCCCCACCGGGGTATCGCGGCGTCGGTCCGCGCCCTGCCCGCACGCCCCGGGGCCCGCGTGGTGGGGCCGCGGCGCGGCCCGGCCCGCTTGCGCATCGGCCCCGGAGGGAGTTGCGTGGGTTCTGTCTCCCCTGGACGGGGGTGAGCCGAGGTGTTCTTCACCGATCGCGCCGACGCGGGTCGGCGGCTGGCCGCGGCGCTGCGGCATCTGGCGACGGAGGATCCCGTCGTCCTCGGGCTGCCCAGGGGCGGGGTACCGGTGGCCTTCCAGGTGGCGCGGGAGCTCGGCGCCCCGCTCGACGTGATCGTGGTGCGCAAGCTCGGGGTCCCCTACCACCAGGAGCTGGGCTTCGGCGCCATCGGCGAGGGCGGCGTACGCATCATCAGCGAGGACATCGTCCGTCAGGCCCGGGTCGCCCGTGAGGACGTCGCGGCGGTCGAGCGGGCCGCGCAGGAGGCCCTCGGACGGCAGGCTCACCGGCTGCGCGAGGGCCGGCCGCGGGTCCCGCTCACCGGGCGCACCGCGATCGTGGTCGACGACGGGATCGCGACGGGCGCCACGGCCGCCGCAGCGTGCGAGGTCGTACGCGCGCAGGGCGCGTCCCGCGTGGTACTGGCCGCGCCGGTGGCACCGCCGGACGCGGTGGCCTGGCTGCGGACCGAGGCGGACGAGGTGGTGTGCCTGTCCACGCCGCACGCCTTCCGGGCCGTCGGCGAGTGGTACCAGGACTTCTCCCAGACCCCCGACGAGGAGGTCGTCGCGCTGCTGGCCGACGCCGCGCGAACCCCGGCGCCCGCCGAGCCCGCCACCGAGACCGAGCTGGAGGTCGAGGTGGAGGTCGAGGTGGACGCGGGCGCGCTGCGGCTGGCCGGCGACCTCACCCTGCCGCGGGGCGCCGGAGCGGTGGTGATGTTCGCGCACGGCTCCGGCAGCAGTCGCCGCAGCCCCCGCAACCGCGCCGTGGCGACCGCGCTGAACCGGGCGGGCCTGGGCACGCTGCTCTTCGACCTGCTCACGCCCGCCGAGGAGTCCGACCGGGCGAACGTGTTCGCCGTCGAGCCCCTGGCCGGACGGCTCTCGGACGCGACGCGCTGGTTGCGGAGCAGGCACGCGCCCGCGGCCGTCGGCTACTTCGGGGCCAGTACGGGAGCGGCGGCGGCTCTGCTGGCAGCGGCGGACCCGGAAGCGGACATCGGCGCCGTGGTCTCCCGCGGCGGCCGCCCGGATCTGGCCGGGCCGTGGCTGGGCGACGTACGGGCACCCACCCTGCTCATCGTGGGCGGCCGCGACACGACGGTGCTGGAGCTGAACCGGCAGGCGCAGGCGGAGCTGCGCTGCGAGAACCGGCTCGACGTCGTCCCCGGTGCCACGCACCTGTTCGAGGAGCCGGGAACCCTCGACGAGGCGGCGGAACTGGCCCGGGACTGGTTCACCCGCCACCTGTCCGCATAGGACCGCACCCGGACCGTCCGGCGGTCGAACGCCGCAAGATAACAGCCTTTGAGCGGCCCACCCGATTGTTTGTCCAAGGGTGATTGTCCTCGCGCGGCGGCACCACGAGTGGCCTAGCGTCCCGTGACACCCACGGAGCGAGGAGGCACTGTGCTGTCACTGCGGTGGCGATCCATCAACAGTCTGTCGGTGGCCACGCGGCACACGATCGCGAACGGCATCGTCATCACCGCCCTTGCCGTCACGCTGATCGCGCTGCTGGTACCCGTCCAGGGCTTCGGCGACCGGGCACCGGCCGCGGCGGCGGCAGCGCTGCCGGCGGCCGACGACGACGGCGCCGGAACCATGAGCACGGCGTACGGCCCGTTGACCGCCGCGGACCGGGACTTCGTCCGCAAGGTCAGGCTGGCCGGACTGTGGGAGCTCCCCGCGGGCCGGCAGGCCCAGCAGCGCGGTTCGCGCCCCGCGGTGCGCACGGCCGGGGAGCACCTCGTCGAGGGCCACACCGACCTGGACCAGCAGGTCATCCGCGTCGGCCAGGCCCTCGGTGTCGATCTGCCCAATCAGCCCAGCGCGCAGCAGCAGGAATGGCTAAGCCGGCTGACGCAGGCTCAAGGAGACGCGTACGAGCGGCTGTTCGTCCAGCTGCTGCGGCGTGCGCACGGGAAGGTGTTCGCGCTGCTGGCCGGGATCCGGGCGCAGACCCGCAACTCCATGGTCCGCGCCCTGGCCACCTCGGCCAACGCCACGGTCCTGGACCACATCACGGTCCTGGAGGAGAGCGGGCTGGTCGACTTCGACGCGCTCTCCGACGCGGCCCCGGCCCCGGTGCCGGTTCCCTCTTCCCCCGCGCTCGCCTCCCCCGCTCCCCCGCTCCCATCGAGGAAGAAGGAATCGCATGAGTCGAAAGGGCCATGAACGCCGCCGCCCGTCGGGCAAACTGGCGGCCTTGATCTCCGTGCTGGTGCTGGGCGCCGGCGGGGTCGCCGTCGTCGCCGGCAACGCCTCCGCGGGCCAGGACGGCGGGCGGGCGCAGCAGGTGACGTCCACGATCGACTGCCCCGACGTCGGGGAGCGGCTCACCAGCGTCCCCGACCAGGCGAAGGCCGAGGTCGACGAGAGCCTCGCCGAGCTGGACGGACAGGTGGCCGATGCCTACCGGCGGCTCGCCGCGGGCGAGGCGCAGGCCAAGGGGAAGGGCGAGGCGCAGGGCGAGGCCCTCCTCGGCGAACTCAGCGCCAAACGGAGCGCGACGATCGGCCGGATGGCCGATGCGATCGGCCGCTCCGCGGCCCGTCCCGGGGAGCTCACGGCCCTGAGCGGGTGCCGGATGGTGAAGGCCCCGGTGGAGGACACGGCCGCCGAGGGACCCGACTTCGCCCGCAAGAGCGGTCCGGCCCGCAGCGACTTCGTGTCCATCACCAAGGTCCGGCCCAACGTACGCACTCCCGCACCCTCGGCGAACGCCTCCAAGGGCACCTTCACCTCGCGGTGCGGCCGCAACGAGAACGAGCACTTCAACCCGGACAACGTGATCGTGGCGCCCGGCGTCTCCAACGGCGCCCACCACATGCACGACTACGTCGGCAACGTGTCCACGGACGCCTTCTCCACCAACAACAGCCTGGCCGCCGCCGGCACCACCTGCGGCAACGGCGACCAGTCCAGCTACTACTGGCCGGTGCTGCGGCTGCGCGACGGGAAGGCCGAGCAGGACGCGAAGGCCCCCGGCGGAGGCCAGGACGGCAACGTCGGCACCATCCTGCGCCCCAAGCAGGTCACGATCACCTTCCAGGGCAGTCCCGTCGGTCGGGTCACGGCGATGCCCCGTTTCCTGCGGATCATCACGGGCGACGCGAAGGCCTTCACCAACGGCACGGCCAACGCCAACGCGTCGTGGAGCTGCACCGGTTTCGAGGACCGCCAGCTGAAGGACAAGTACCCGGTCTGCCCCAAGGGCAGCGACGTGGTCCGCACCTTCACCTTCCAGAGCTGCTGGGACGGCCGGAACACCGACAGCGCCAACCACCGTACGCACATGGCCTTCGCGGACCGCGCGGGCCGCTGCCCGAAGGGCTTCACCGCCGTACCGCAGCTGGTGCAGCGGATCACCTACGGCATCGCGCCCGGCGCCCGGTTCGCCGTGGACAGCTTTCCCGAGCAACTGCACAAGCCGGTGACCGACCACGGTGACTTCATCAACGTGATGTCGCCCGGGCTGATGGCCAGGGCCGTGGACTGCGTCAACTCCGGCCGCAGCTGCCGCTGAGCCCCCGCGCCGGGCGTCCCCCTCCCCTACCGCCGCGCCCGGTCCGGGAAAAGGTGCCGGCCCGAAGCCTCAGGCTTCGGGCCGGCACCGTGTTCCCTTCCCTTCGTGCCAGTGGCTACAGGCCGTTGACCCGGGCCATCCGGCCGACGACGACGGGGGTGAAGTCGGCCGTGACCACGCGCGCCGCCCTGCGGCTGACCCTCGAGTGCTGGCGGCGCACCTGGGCCATCAGCCGGCGGCTGCGCAGGGCCATCTCCAGTTCGAACCGGGTCCGGGGGTCCCGCAGTCCGGTTCCGAAGAGCTTCTCCAGCTGGCGCATGCGGTACCGGACGGTCTGGGGGTGCACGCTGAGGGCCTTGGCGGCCTCGGGCGCCCCGCCGCCTTCGAGCCAGGCCAGCAGGGTCACCTCCAGCCGCTCGCTCTGGCGGGGGGTCAGATCCGCCAGCGGGCGCAGCCAGCGCGCGGCGAGCGCGTGGGCCAGGGGCTCGTCCTGGAGCAGCAGCAGGGTGGAGAGGTGGTCGTCGACGAAGACGGTCCGGGCTTCCAGGCCGCCGCGGGCGGGGGTCAGGGCGAGCAGGCGCAGCGCCCAGCGCAGTGAGGAGGCGGCGTCGCGCAGGGGTACGGAGTGGCCGACGGCGGCGCAGCGGCCGCGCAGCGCGAGTTCCAGGGGGGTGCGGGCGTCCGGGTCTGCGGTCGGGACCAGGAGGCACGGGCGGCCCGCGAACATGCCGGCGAGGGCGTCGTCGTGCAGGGCCGCCAGCTGCTGCGTGTCGGCGGGGGTGGCGAGCGCGATGGCCCGTACGGCCGTGGGGAGGGGCCAGTCCGCGGCCTGGGCGAGCTCGGAGAGGGAACTCTCCGATGCGGCGCGACCGTCGGTGAGGGCGTTGAAGAGGTCGTGCCGTGCCTGGTCGGCTACCCGTCCGTGTTCCGGTTCGGGCTCGGGCTCGACGGCGGGCACGCGCACGGGTACGCGTATGGGAACGGGAACGGCCTCGGGTATGGACGCGGGCGCGGCCCCGTGCCGGGGTTCCGCGTCGGCGCCGGGTTCCGGGTGGGTGCCGGGTTCCTCGTCGGCGTCGGCGTCCGCGTCGGCCTCGGCGTCCGCGTCGGCCTCGGCCGGGTCGCGGTAGCCGAGGGTGGTAAGCAGTGCTTCTTCCACCTTCTGTCTGAGCAGTTCGTCGTCAATGGCATCGTTGTCATCGACAAGGGCGGATAGTTCCGGATTGGCATGCAGAAGTTCCTCCACTATCTCGGCCGCCAGGGCGGGGAGTTCCCGGCGCAGGACACGGGTCCACTCGCCGCGCGGGCGGGACCAGATGCGGTTCAGAAGTTCGCACATCGTTACCTCGATCGTGCCGGTGAGGTCTTGACGAAAGGGAGTCTTCCGGTCTTGTTCGATGCGCCGGAGACGCGGTGCGAGAAATTATCACGGTTGGATAAATCCTGTGGAGGGCCTGCGCAGGTCCACGATGCTTCTGCACTCCGACCCCAAGACCCGTCTGTCGGCTCGGAGTTCACAGGAGAACCGGATGCCCTTGCCCCAGCCGCACTTCCCCCGCTCGCACCGCGCGCGCCGCCGACATCCCGGCGCGCTCAGCGTCGGGGCCGCCGCCCTCGTATCGGCCGTCGTGGCGGCCCGCGCGGGCGTCCTGACGCACCTCTGGGAGTTCCTCGACTTCGGGGCGGGCGTCCTTTCGCTCGTCTCGCTCACCGCCACCGTCCTGTGGGGGCTGACGGCCACCGACCGGCTGCTGCTGGGGCCGGGTGCCCGGCTGCTCGCCCAGGGGGTGCACCGCGGCCTGGCCGTGGCGGGGCTCGGCTTCCTCGCCCTGCACATCTGGGTCAAGGTGGCGGAGGGCCGTACGACCCCGGCCGCGGCGGCGGTTCCGTTCGCCGACGGGGACCGGCCCGTGCTGATCGGGCTCGGCACGCTGGCCGGCTACCTCTTCGTGGCCGTCGCCGTATCCGGCGGGGTGCGCAGCGCGTTCGCCACCAGGAGCCGCTCGCTGTGGTGGCGCGCGCTGCACATCGGCGCCTATCCCGCCTGGGGCGCCTGCCTGGTGCACGGGCTGAAATCGGGCCGCCCGGCGGCCGGGTGGGTGACGGCGGCCTACGCCCTGTGCCTGGCCGGCGTGGCCGGCGTGCTCGTGCTGCGCCTCAGGTCCGTGCTGCGCGGGGTGACTTCCCCGCCGGTCGTCCCGCCCGTCGGCTCCCGGGAAGCCTTCGGGGGTCGGACCTCGCGCAGGACGTCACCGCGCCGGACCTCGCCGCGCCGGGCGTCCGTGCGCCGGACCGTCGTGGGCGCCCCCCGGGTGGAGCAGCTCGCGGGCCGGGAGCGGTGGCGGTGAGCGGGCCGCGCCCGGGCCTCGGCTGCGTGGGCGCCCCCAGGCTGCTGGCCGGGCTCGACCGGGCCGCCCGGCTCGACCGGGAGACCCATCTGGCCGTGCACGGCCCGCTCCCCCGCTGCCACCGGGACGAACTCGTCACCCTCGCCGATGACATCGAGCTGCGGGGCCGGGGTGGTGCGGGCTTCCCCTTCGCCCGCAAGATGCGGGCGGTGATCCGGTCGGCCCGGGGGCGGAGCGACGGTCTCACCGCCGTCGTGGTCAACGGCAGTGAGGGCGAGCCCAGTTGCCTCAAGGACACCGCGCTGCTGCTGCACGCCCCGCACCTGGTGCTCGACGGCGCGCTGCTGGCCGCCGCGGCGCTGGGCGCCGAGGAGGTGGCCGTGGCGGTGACCCGGGCGGACGTGGAGCAGTCGGTGCGGGAGGCCGTCGCCGAACGCGGTCCGGCGGGCCGCCGGGTGCGGGTGGCGAGGCTGCCCGAGCGGTTCGTGACGGGCGAGGGCACGGCCCTGGTCGACGGTCTGAACGGCGGGCCGACGCTGCCGTCCGGGCAGAAGGTGCGGACCAGCGAGCGGGGCCTGGGCGGCATGCCCACCCTGCTGTCGAACACGGAGACCTTCGCCCAGCTCGCCGTCGCCGCCCGGCTCGGCGCGCCGGAGTACCGTACGGCCGGCCTGCCCGCGGAGCCGGGCACCGTGCTGCTGACCGTCGCCGGTTCCACGGTCGTCGAGACCCCGTCCGGGACCTCGTTGCCGTACGTCCTCCAGCTGTGCGGCACCGAGCCCGGTCAGGGCGTACTGGTCGGCGGCTACCACGGGAAGTGGCTGGACCCGGTGTCCGCGCGCGCCGCGCAGGTGTCCCGGGAGTCCCTCTCCGCCCTCGGCGCGAGGCTGGGGGCGGGCGCGGTGCTGCCGCTGCCCGAGGACACCTGTCCGGCCGGGGAAGTGGCGCGCGTGGCCCGGTGGATGGCCGGAGAGTCGGCGGGCCAGTGCGGTCCCTGCGTACGGGGTCTGCCCGCGCTGGCCGACGTACTGGACGACGCGGTGCGGGGCGGGGGCCGGGCGGCCCTCGATGCGGTGGAGGCGCGCATGCGTTCGGTCCTGGGGCGGGGTGCGTGCAGCCATCCCGACGGGACCTCGCAGTTCGTGGCCTCGGCGCTGTCCGCGTTCCCGGACGAGTTCCGCGACCACGCGCTCGGCAGCGGCTGCGGCCGCAGGGTGCTGGGGGCACTGCCCCTGCCCCGGGACGAGAGCCCGGAGCGGCTGGTCGTGGACTGGACCCTGTGCCGGGGGCACGGGCTGTGCGTGGACGTGCTCCCCGATGTCGTACGGCTCGACGCGGACGGCTACCCGGCGGAGGCGTCCATGGCGGTGCCGGGGCACCTTCGGCCGAAGGCCCTGCGGGCGGTACGGCGCTGCCCGGCCCTCGCGCTGCGCATCCAGGGCTGAGCCGGTTCTTGGCGTGATCGGACAAATTCCGGCCCGAATTCACCGCCGCCACCGCTTTCCCCGTATCAATGACGCAAGCACGGAAGCGAATCCGAAGGAGCAATTCATCGTGAAACGAATCCGACAGGGAATATACGCCGGGTCGGCCGTCGCGGTTCTGCTGGTGACGGCCGGGTGCGGATCCGGCAACGAATACGCGGGTAAAACGGGCGAGGTCAAGCCGGTGTCCGACAGCCAGAAGATCGGGTCCGCGTACGGCGGGGACGCCGACGGCTACGGAAGCGGAAGCGGGAGCGGGAGCGGGAGCAACCCGGCCGGCGACCCCGGCACCGTCACGGTGCGCGGCGCGGGGCAGTTGAAGCTGCGGGACATCCCGGCCGTGGGCGCCGCCGTCACCGACGGGCAGGGCCTGACGCTCTACCGGTTCGACAAGGACACCGCGAAGCCTCCCCGGTCCAACTGTGACGGCGAGTGCGCCAAGGCCTGGCCCCCGGTCCCGGCGGACGAGGCCACGGCCGGGGAGGGGATCGAGGCGGGCCTGCTCGGATCGGTGATGCGGGCCGACGGCACGCGGCAGCTGACCCTCGCCGGCTGGCCCGTGTACCGCTACGCCAAGGACACCGCACCGGGCGAGGCGCTCGGGGAGGGCGTCGCCGGGACGTGGCACGTGGTGGGGGCCGACGGGAAGCCCGCGGGCGCCCCGGCGGGCGGAACGCAGAAGGGGGGTGCGGAGCTCGTCGTCGCGCAGAACGCCACGCTCGGCGGAATTCTCGCGGACGTGGAGGGCCGTACCCTGTACCGCTTCGACAAGGACAGCGCGTGGCCGATGAAATTCGGCTGCCTGGATTCCTGCCTGGACACCTGGAAACCGGCCAAACCGGTCGACAAGACGAAGATTTCGGGAATCGCCGCCGAATTGGTGGGATCGGTGAAACGCCCGGACGGCACGGAACAATTGACGATCGACTGCTGGCCCGTCTATTCCTTCACCGGAGACAAACAGCCGGGCGACATCAACGGACAGGGGAAGCAGGGCCTTTGGTTCGCCGTGACCGACAAGGGGAAGAAGGCGAAGCCATCCGCGTAGCAGGGGCCGCCGTGGCCGCCGGTGTCGCCGCGGCGGCGGGCGCAGCGCTGCTGTGCGGCGGCTGCGCCGCGAGCCCCGGGAAGGTCCCCCGGCAGGCCCCCGGGGAGGTCTCCGAGACGGGTTCCGCGACGCGCTCCGTCTCGATCGAGGAGATCGCCACGGCCATCGGCTGCACCGCCGAAGTGAGCGTGGAGGCCGAGGAATTGCGGGAGGGCGGCTGTGAGAGCGGGCAGGGCGCCTACCGCATGGCCACCTTCGCCGCCGACGAGGGGCTGCGCTCCTGGCTGGCCGAGGCCCGGATCTACGGCGGCAGCTACCTGGTGGGGAACCGGTGGGTGGTCACGGCCCAGCGGACCGACGCGCTGACCACCCTGCGCGAGCACCTCGGCGGTTCCCTGGAAACCGGCAGCTCCCATGCCCACCACTCCTAGGCCGTGGGGATCGCGTCGCGGACGGGGGGAATCCCGTCCGCGACGCGATCCGGGGCCGGCTCTCCGGACCCGGACCCGGACCCGGACCTGGACCCGAGGAGCCGGCCCCGGACCCGGACCGTGCTCCGCTAGGTGTGTTGTCCCGGGACGTTGGTGACACGCGTGCTGGGTTCTTGAAATGGGTGAGGGCCTCCGGGTTCGGTGTGGATTGCGACATCTACGCCTAGCCGAGGAGGCCCTCGTGCCCCACCGTAATGCCCCGCTGACCGAGACCGGACGACTTCGCCTGGCCCGGTGCGTCGTGGACGACGGCTGGCCGGTTCGGCGGGCCGCGGAACGTTTCCAGGTCAGCCACACCACCGCCGCCCGCTGGGCCGGCCGCTACCGGCAACTCGGCGTCGCCGGAATGAGTGACCGCTCCAGCCGCCCCCACCACCAGCCCGCCCGGACGACCGCCGCAGTCGAGGAACAGGTCCTGCGGCTACGGCGCGAACACCGCATCGGACCCCTGCGACTGGCCGCCCGCTGCGGCATCGCACCCTCGACCGCCCACCGCATCCTGATCCGTCACGGCCTGCCGCCCCTGGCCGCCTGCGACCGGGCCCCCGGCGAACCCGTCCGCCGCTACGAACGATCCCGCCCCGGCGAACTGGTCCACATCGACGTCAAGAAACTCGGACGGATCCCCGACGGAGGCGGTCACAAGACCCTCGGCCGTGCCGAGGGCCGCCGCAACAGGACCGGCGCCGGCTGGGCCTACCTCCACACCGCCCTGGACGATCACACCCGCCTCGCCTACACCGAGGACCTCGCGGACGAGACCGCCCCGACCTGCGCAGGATTCCTCGCCCGGGCCACCGCCTGGTTCGCGTCCCTGGGTATCACCATCGAACGCGTGCTGACTGACAATGCCTGGGCCTACAGCAAGAACACCTGGCGCCAGACCTGCCGTGACCTGGACATCCAGCCCCGCTGGACCAGGCCCTGGCGGCCGCAGACCAACGGGAAGGTCGAACGCTTCCACCGCACCCTGCTCGAGGAATGGGCCTACATGCAGCCCTACACCTCAGACCGGCAACGCCAGGAAGCGTTCACCGACTGGATCGACTGGTACAACTACCACCGACCCCACACCGGCATCCACGGCCAAACACCCGCCAGCCGCGTCACCAACCTCCCCGGACAACACAGCTAGGCCCTCTTGTCCGCCCCGGCCCGCAGCGGCTCCCGGTCCAGGACGCTCCGCTCCCGCTCCGTCAGCTGGGGCCCGTCGAGCAGGGGCCGGCGCAGGCCGCGGGCCGCCGCGAGCAGGATGTCGGGGCTGCCCAGGACCGCGGCGGGCTTCTTCATCGTCATCACGTCCGTCAGCGCCCGGACCACGAGGAAGTTGCCGATCGCGGTGCGGTTCAGGCGCTGGACGTACCGGGCCGTGAGCCGGTCGCCCAGGCTGGGTGCCGTGCCGACCGCGTCCGGGTAGAAGCGGTCCTGGCCCACGGCGAGGAGCCACGCCGCGGCGGCCGGGCCGGCGATGGCCTTCTGCGCCTGCCGGGCGAACTTCGGCGCGCCGACCGGGGTCTTCGCCGCGGTGTCGCGCAGGGCGAGCGCGCCGAGCGCCGCCGCGGACATGCCGTGCCCGTAGACCGGGTTCAGGCTGGTCGCCGCGTCCCCGAGGACGACGAACCCCGCGGGCATCGCGGCCTTCTCGTACAGCCGCTGCCGGTTGGCCGTCCGGCCGTAGACGGCCACCTCGCCGATCGGCTCGGCACGGGCCAGGAACTCGGCGGCCAGCGGGTGGCGCACCCCTCGGGCGAACTCCTCGAAGAGCTGCTCGTCGGCGCTCGGCTCCCCGCCGCGGGTGCCGGAGAGGCTGACGTGCCACTGGCCGTCCTCGATGGGGATGATGGAGACGACCTGGCCGGGCGTGCCCAGCCTCGGGTCCGCCTGGATGTTGACGACCGGCCAGTCCGCGCCGGCGCCTTCCGGCGCCCGGTAGCGACGGCTGACGTAGCGCACGCCCGCGTCCACGACGGTCTCCCCGACCACGGGACCGCCGATCCCGGCGAGCCACTCCGGGGCCTTGGAGTCCCGGCCGGTGGCGTCGACCACGAGGTCCGCGTCGACGACCTCCTCCTCCCGGGCCGCGTCGAGGACCCGGACGCCCGTCACTTTCGATCCGTCGCCGACCAGGCCGCTGATCCTCACACCGGTACGGATCGTCACGTTCGGGTGGGCGGCCCGCATTGCGGTGCGCACTCCCCAGTCGACGAGGTCGCGGCTGGCTCCGATCAGGTAGTGCGTCTCGGTCCAGCGCCGGAACCAGCCCGCCGGGGAGTACGAGACCATCCCGTTGGGGATCGGGATCCGGTGGGCGCCGGCCTCCAGCCACGTGGCGGTGGTGCCGGGGAGCAGTGCCTCGATGGCGTCGGCCCCGCCCGACCACAGCATGTGGGCGTGCGCGGCCTGGGGCAGCCTGGGCCGGGGGGACGCTGTCTCGGGAAGCACGGTGTCCCGCTCGACGACGAGGACCTCCGCCACGTGCGGCGCCAGGGCCGCGGCGGCGAGGGTGCCCGCCAGTCCGCCACCGAGGACGACGGCTCGGAGGCTGCCGGAAGGGTTCTGGGTCATCGTGCACTGCTCTCTAGTACGGCTGCTTCGCGGGTGGCTCGGACGATGGCGGAACTCGACAGGGCCCGGGACAGGCGCACGAGCCCGAGGGCGCTGTTGGCGGAGGCGAGCAGCGGTCCGTCGCCGGCGTGCTCCGCGGGCGGTTCGGACCGTCCGGCCGCGTGCCTGGTCCACATGACCACGGCGTGGGCCAGCACGGCGGCGTCCGCGATGACGGCCGCCTCCTCGTCGGACGGGGCCGTCTTCAGCGCCTCGGCGAGCGACAGTTCCCGTACCTCGGGGCTGAGGAAGGGGTGGACGCTGAGGATCCCGTCGTAGATGTCGGATTCGATCTGCGTCACCCGCACTTCGATCGGTGTCGAGATTCCGCCGGCCAGGCTGACGCTGTGCCGGGTCGCCACCCGCAGCTCGCGCCAGGCGGGCTGCAGCTGGTGGTAGCGGCGCCACATCCCGGCGTAGTCCATGAGGCGTTGGGACAGGAGCGGCAGGACGAATCCGATGCCGATCAGCAGGGCGGAGACGGCGGCGACCGGCGGGGCGATCGGCCAGCTCAGCCGGTCCAGGTCGTGGCCGGTCCAGCGGGCGCCCAGCGCGGTGAACTTGAGCGCGTCGAAGGCCAGGTTGAGGATGTAGCCGATGACGATGAGGACCAGGCCGGCCCTCAGCGGCCCGTGCACCACGCGCGCCCAGCGGGCGCAGAGCACGGTCATCGTGACGGCCGCGGTGGTGTGCGCCACCAGGTACAGGACGATCATCTCGCGCATGTACGGGGTGTTCGCGTAGTACGTGTCGAGGTCGACCAGCCGCTCCACCGGAGCGTCGCCCAGTACGAAGAGCCCGTTGATCGTGGCGATGACCGCCACGGTGGCCCAGTTGCAGCGGCGGGACCAGCGGGCGGCCCGTTCCGCTTCCTCGGGCCCGCTGCTCCAGCGGATGATGAGCACCAGGTTGGCCCCGGAGAACGCGGTGAGGATCGTGTACACCACCGGTGCGGCCGCGTTCGGTATCCCGGTGAACCGGTTGATGGCGGCGATGGACGGGACCGCGGCCGTGGCGAAGACGCCGGCGGCCACGAACAGCAGCACGCACACGGAACGCAGCAACTCGTCCTTGGGGTTGCGCCACAGCGGGGGCAGCTTCAGGAAGCCCGCGAGCAGCAGCAGCGCCCCCGGGATGTAGAAGGCCGCGCCGTAGGGATCGTTCATGCCGCGGCCCCGTGCCGGCGGCCCGGGCCCGCGGCCGCCGGGAGCGGCGTCGGGTCGAGGACCGTCGCCCGGTCGAGATCGGTCTCCTCGGTCGGCTCTTCGAGGAGGCCCAGGCTCTTCAGGTGCGGGGCACCCTCGTCGGTCACGGATCCTCCTGCCGGTGGTGACCGCCGTCCCCGCATGACGGTTCGAGGACAGCACTCGGACCGGACCCAGCGACCGGACCTGCGAAACCTTAGATCAGAATGACGATCGATTCCACAGTTGAAACGATCGTTTACCCAGGACTCGTCCGCTGCACCCGGTGGTTCGGGGCCAGGTCCGTGTGCGGTCATCGCGCTCCGCGTGTCGGCCAGTTGTCCTGATTTCGGCTCGTTCGCGAGGAGCACAAGGTCCCGCCCTTCGGGATGATTCGCCCCACCCTCCGACTGCAACAAGGTGGAGGGGCAAGCGACTTCACCCACCTGACCGAAGGGAAGGAACGACCACGTGCGCATGAAACGCCTCGCACCGCTGCTCGCCTCCGCCGCTCTCCTCGCCACCACCGTTCCCCTGCTCTCCGCGACCGGCGCCTGGGCCGCTCCGGCCCAGGAGTTCGGGCAGCAGAAGCCCGACTGGCACCGTTGCAGTCCCGAGCAGCCGGCTTCGTTCGAGTGCGCCACGCTCAAGGTCCCGCTCGACCACCGGCGTCCCCAGGGCCGCACCATCGACCTCGCGATATCCCGCGTCAAGAGCGAGAACCCCGCCAAACGGCACGGCGTCCTGCTGATCAACCCGGGCGGCCCGGGCGGGTCCGGGCTGGACATGCCGCTGATGATGAACGAGGGGATGCCCAAGGACGTACGCGACCGGTACGACCTGATCGGCTTCGATCCGCGCGGGGTCGGGGGCAGCAGCCCCGTCTCGTGCGGACTCGCCGAGGACGAGGGGGTCATCGACCGCCCCTACCACCCGGAGACCTTCCCCTCCGACGTCGCCTGGGCCCGGACGGTCGCCGAGAAGTGCCGCGAGAAGGCCGGTGACGTGCTGCCGTACATCACCACCCGCAACACGGCCCGCGACATGGACGTGATCCGTGCGGCGCTGGGCGAGCGCAAACTCTCGTACGTGGGCTACTCGTACGGGACCTACCTCGGCGCGGTGTACTCGCAGATGTTCCCCCAGCGCACCGACCGCTTCGTGCTCGACAGCGGGGTGGACCCGCAGGCGATCTGGCGGGGCATGCTCCAGCAGTGGGCTTCGCAGGCCGAGCCCGCCTTCGCGCGGTGGACGCGGTGGGCGGCGGAGCGTTCCGCCGAGTACGGGCTCGGCGACAGCCCGGAGGCGGTGTCCGCCACCTTCTGGGGGCTGGTGGCGCGCGCCGACCGGGACCCGATCGAGTTCGAGGGCATGAAGCTCACGGGCGACGCCATCCGCAGCGCGCGGGCGCTGTTCTTCTACCCCTCCCAGGCCAGCCCGCTGGTCGCGGCCCTCAAGGCGGCGGCCGAGGGTCGGCCGCTGCCGGCGGGCCTGTCGGCGGCGGAAGTGAAGCAACTGCTCACGGGCGGGCAGGGCGCGGGACCGGTCTCGGACAACGGCGTCTCGGTGTTCTGGTCCGTGATCTGCGGGGACACCGGCACCTGGCCCCGCTACACGGAGCAGTACGAGCGGGACGCGGCGAGGGACAAGGTGAGGTACCCGCTGTACGGGGACTTCTCGTCCAACATCAAGCCGTGCGCCTTCTGGGACCGGCCCGTGGAGGCGGCCACGCCCATGCGGACGCGCGCGAACGTGCTGACCGTGCAGAACGAATGGGACTCGCAGACCCCGCTGTCCAGCGGGCAGGGCCTGCACCGTGCGCTGAACGGCTCGCGGATGGTGCTGGTGGAGGGCGGTGAGGGCCACGGCGTGTACCTGGCGGACCCGAACTCCTGCGCCAACGCGCACGTGAACGCGTACCTGGCCACGGGCCGGCTGCCCGACCGGGACGTGACCTGCCGGAACCCGGCCCCGCAGCCGCCGTCCGCTAAGGCCCGGCCCGGGTCCCCGGTTCCGTCGGGTCCGCTGCCCTTCCCGGCCGGGCCCGGCCGGTTCTGACCCGGCCCGTCCCCTGGGGACCCTGCTGTGCGGCGGCCCGGCCGCCGCGCAGCGGGGTCAGCAGCGCGCCACCGAGGATCAGCAGGCACAGGGCGCCGCCGCCCACGCTGATCGCGGGGACGCCGTGGCGGGCGGCCAGCGCCGTGAGCACGGCCACGCCGATGGGGCCCGAGGCGTTGTGCACCGTCCAGAAGGCGGAGGTGACCCGGCCCAGCAGGTGGTCCGGGGTGACCTCCTGACGCAGGGTCATGGTGCACACCCCGCCGAGGGTGATCCCGAACATGAAGACCGCGGAGAGCGCTGCGATCACCGGCACGTTCCGGCTGAGGCCGATGCCCGCGACCGACACCGCGATCAGGGCCAGTGAGGCGGGCCAGCAGACCCCGATGCCGAAGACCCGGCGCAGCCGCCCGGCGGCGAGCGCCGCGACGGCGGACCCCACCCCGCCCGCGGCGATCACGTAGCCGAGGGTGACGGCGTCCCGGCCGAGGTCCTCCTCCACGTGGAAGATCAGCAGGTCGGTGGCGCCCATGGTGACGAAGGTCAGCAGGGTCAGCGGGCGCAGCAGCGGGTGGCCCCACAGGAAGCGGAAGCCCACGACGAACATCTCCCGGAGCAGTCGGCCGCCGGCCACCGGCCGCTCCCGGGCCGGCTCGGCGGTGTCGAGGGGCTGCGCCGGCCCGGCCGGCCGGTGGAAGGTCACCCAGCCCAGACTGACGGCGGAGACGAGGAAGGTGGCCCCGTCGACGGCGAGCGCCCAGTCGGGGCCGACCCCGGCGGCGATGAACCCTGCCGCGGCCGGCCCGAGCAGGGTGCCGAGGGCGAAGGTGCCGAACAGCCGTCCGTTGGCGCTGGTGAGGTCTTCGGGGGGCACCAGTTGGGGCACCGCCGTCACGTAGGCCACGTCGAAGAGGGTCTTCAGTACGGAGACGACCGCGGTCAGCACGTACAGCACCCAGATCCGGGGCCCCGCAAGCCAGACCAGCGGCAGCGCGCCGAGCAGCACCGCCCTCGTCAGATCGCAGACGATCATGAGCCGGCGGCGGTCCACCCGGTCCACCACGTACCCGGCGAACAGCCCCGTGCCGATGCCGGTGGCGCCCGAGACGACGGTGACGAGGCCCATCTGGACGAGGGACCCGGTGGCGTCGAGGACGAGCAGGGGCAGCGCGAGCAGCGTGATGGAACCGCCGAGGACGGAAAGGGCCTGACCGAGCCAGAAGACGTTGAAGTTCCTGTTGCCGCGCACACCGGGACGCTAGTGGCCGGGCCCCGGAGTGTCACCCGCTTTTACCCCGCACCGGAAGCCGCCCTCCGGTGCCGGCTCGACAGGAGCGCAGGGCCCGGATCTGGGCGGTGTGGTTCGGATGGTGCGAGTTGGCCCCCACTCGCGGTTCTTCCGGTTCAGGTGGGCCGAGAGGTCGTCGAGGACCACGTGGATCGCCCGGCTGGTCGGAAGCGACATGGCTTCCGACCAGCCGTGCGGGCAACCCGGTAGACCTATGCGGTCACAGCACTAGCCGAGCAGCGCGTAGACGGTGGAGGCCGTGGCGGCCGGGTCGTCGGAGCCGTCGGGGGTCAGGGTGATGTCGGCGAAGGCCATCCGCTTGCCGAGCTTGGTGACCCGGACGCGGATGATCACGTCGGCGCCGACCACCGGGCGTTGGAAGCTGGTCGACTGCTGGACGGTGGTCATCGGCCCGTACGCCCCGCGCGCGGCGGAGATCGCGATGACGGTGGCGGTGTCGGCGGCCGCCATCATGGCCTGCCCGGAGAGGCCTCCGCCGTCCCGGGCCAGTTCGTCGGACCAGGGCAGCCGCAGCACGGCGTGCCGCTCGCCCGTCTCCTGGACGGTGAGCCCCAGGGCGAGCACCCAGGGGGCGAAGTTGTCGGCGAGGATCTTGTCTGCGTCAGCGGGGGAGAACGTCACCGGGCGATTGTGGCGGCCCGGCCGGGCCGCCACAATCCCCCTTCGGCCGGAACGGTCAGAGCGTGGCGGCCAGTTCCGTGCCCTGGCGGATGGCGCGCTTGGCGTCGAGCTCGGCCGCCACGTCGGCTCCGCCGATCAGGTGCGCCTCGACTCCGGCCGCGCGCAGCGCCTCGTACAGGTCGCGGCGCGGCTCCTGCCCGGTGCACAGGACCACCGTGTCGGCCGGTACGAGGTGCTGCTCCTCGCCGACCGTGATGTGCAGGCCCTCGTCGTCGATGCGGTCGTACGTGGCTCCGGCGACGGAGACGACCCCGCGGTGCTTCATCTCGGCGCGGTGGATCCACCCGGTGGTGGTGCCGAGGCCGGCCCCGACCTTGGTGGTCTTGCGCTGGAGCAGGTGGACCTGGCGCGGCGGCGCGGGGCGCTCGGCCTTGGTGAGACCGCCGGGCCCGGCGTAGGAGGTGTCCACGCCCCAGTGGCGGAAGTACACCTCGGGGTCCTGGGAGGCGCCCTCGCCGCTGTCGGTGAGGTACTCGGCGACGTCGAAGCCGATGCCGCCGGCGCCGACGACGGCCACGCGCTCGCCGACGGGGGCGCCGTCCCGGAGCACGTCGAGGTAGCTGACGACGTTGGGGTGGTCCACTCCCTCGATCTCCGGGGTGCGGGGGGTGACTCCGGTGGCGACGACGACCTCGTCGAAGCCCTGGAGCGTCTCGACGTCGGCGCGGGTGTTCAGCCGGACCTCGACGCCGCTCTCGGCGAGCTGGGTGCCGAAGTAGCGGATGGTCTCCTCGAACTCCTCCTTGCCGGGGACGCGTCGGGCGATGTCGAGCTGGCCGCCGATGTGGCCGGAGGCCTCGAACAGCGTGACGGTGTGGCCGCGGCCGGCGGCGGAGACGGCGCAGGCGAGACCGGCGGGGCCGGCGCCGACGACGGCGACGCTCTTCTTCAGCCTCGTCGGGGAGAGCACGAGTTCGGTCTCGTGGCAGGCGCGCGGGTTGACCAGGCAGCTGGTGATCTTGCCGCTGAAGGTGTGGTCGAGGCAGGCCTGGTTGCAGCCGATGCAGGTGTTGATGGTCTCGGGGCGGCCGGCGGCGGCCTTGGCCACGAAGTCGGCGTCGGCGAGGAAGGGTCGGGCCAGCGACACCAGGTCGGCGCGCCCGTCGGCGAGGAGTTCCTCGGCGATCTCGGGGGTGTTGATGCGGTTGCTGGTGACCAGGGGGATGGACACCGCGCCCATCAGCCGCTTGGTGACCCAGGTGTAGGCGCCGCGCGGGACGGAGGTGGCGATGGTGGGGATGCGGGCCTCGTGCCAGCCGATGCCGGTGTTGATGATGGTGGCGCCGGCCGCCTCGATCTCCTTGGCGAGGCGGACGACCTCTTCGAGGGTGGAGCCGCCGGGGATCAGGTCGAGCATGGAGAGCCGGTAGACGAGGATGAAGTCCTCGCCGACGGCCGCGCGGGTGCGGCGGACGATCTCCAGCGGGAAGCGCATGCGGTTCTCGTAGGCGCCGCCCCAGCGGTCGGTGCGCTTGTTGGTCGCGGCGGCGATGAACTCGTTGATCAGGTAGCCCTCGGAGCCCATGATCTCGACGCCGTCGTACCCGGCGAGCTTGGCGAGGCGCGCGGCCCGCACGAAGTCCTCGACCGTCCGCTCGACCTCGACGTCGGTGAGCTCGTTCGGGACGAAGGGGCTGATGGGGGCCTGGATGGCGCTCGGCGCGACCAGGTCCTTGTGGTAGGCGTAGCGCCCGAAGTGCAGGATCTGCATGGCGATCCGGCCGCCCTCGGCGTGCACGGCGTCGGTGATCACCCGGTGCTCGGCGGCCTCGTCCTCGGTGGTGAGGCGGGAGCCGCCCTCGAAGGGCCGGCCCGCGTCGTTGGGCGCGATGCCGCCGGTGACGATGAGCCCGGCCCCGCCGCGGGCGCGCTCGGCGTAGAAGGCCGCGAGGCGCTCGAAGCCGCCCTCGTGCTCTTCGAGGCCGGTGTGCATCGACCCCATGATCACGCGGTTCGGCAGGGTGGTGAAGCCGAGGTCCAGGGGGCTCAGCAGGTGCGGGTACCGGCTCTGGGAACTCATGGGGGCGCCTCCTCGCGCGGGGGGTGATGAAGCTGTTCTAGCGAGGGCCGCCCCGTTTTGCAACTAAGTGCAAAACCGCTGGGGCCCGCCTCCCCGGAATCCCCGGGGGAGGCGGGCCCCCGCTGTGGCGGAGTTCACGCCTCCTGCATCGCCGAGATCCGGCGCACGAGTACGACGGCCAGTGCCGCCGCCACGACGAAGAGCAGGTCCGACGCGGCACTGGCCAACGCCGCGTCGCGCACCCCGGCCACGGTCGTGGAACCGTCGGCGAGCCGGTTCGAGATGAAGACCGCGGCGGTGACCGCCATGGCCGGCAGGGCCGGGCCCAGCGCCATCGTGTACGCCTGCCAGGCCGCCGTGTCCGCCGCGCCGCCCTCAGCGGCCGTGCCGAGGACCGAGTACCGGTTGACCTGGGCGGCCAGGGTGAGCAGCCGCGTCGCGGCGCGGAGGCCGAACAGCACGGTCAGTGGGGTGACCAGCCCCTTCGGCGAGCGGACGGAGGAGCGTCCCGGGGGCGCTCCGAGCGGAGGCAGGGATCTGGTGCCGAAGGACATGACGGACGACTGGGCCCTCGTGCGGGACGCACTCGCGCGGGAGCGCCGGGTGTACGCCCTGGACCTGCGGGGCCACGGCCGAAGCGAGTGGACCGTCCCGTCCCGGCTGGATGGCCTCTCCCGGATCACGGCGCCGACCCTGGTGGTGGCGGGCGGCCCGGACAGCCACGTCCCGCAGGAGGGCATCGCCGATCTGGTCCGCCGGATCCCGGACGTCCGGCTCATCACGATCCCGGTCGGCCACCTGGTGCACGCCTCCGCGCCCGGGGAGTTCACGGCTGCGGTCACGGTCTTCCTGGCCGAGGCACCGGGGCGGTGAAGCAGTGAGCAGGGCGCCCCGGCTCGCGGGGCGCCCTGCTCGTGTCGTGGTTCGCGCGACTGCCCTTGCGGGCGGCTGCTTCAGGTGGTGGCTACCACCGGCCGGTGATGGGCAGGTCGCCGGGGTTGCCGAAGCGGGCGCTGTAGATCACCTGGTTCGAGTCCTTGGCCGCGCCGAAGAAATCGGACTCCGCCGGCCGGTAGACACCCACCTTGTCGGTGCCGTCACCGTTC
>NZ_JBIWFI010000023.1:0-123909 GCF_044762985.1 Streptomyces sp. NPDC096339
TCCTCACGCGCCGGTGGGGCTGAAGTGCGCCGGGCGGGGCTGGTTTGCCCGGAGGGCACATCCAGCCCCGCCGGCGTTTGAGGCGCGGGGTCTGGGGCGGAGCCCCAGGAGACGGCGCCGCGGGCTTAGGACGCCACTCCCACCGCGTGGCACGCGGTGGCCGGGTCCGTCAGGCTCACCAGGAGCGCGTCCGCGACGTCCGCGCGGGGGATGACCCGCCCGCCGCGGACGTTGCCGTCGATCGCCCGCCGGTAGGTCCCGGTGTGCGGCTTGTTCCGGAGCATGGGCGGGCGCACGACCGTCCACCGCGTACCGCTCGCCCCCATCGCCGCCTCCATGTCCGCGAGGTCCGCGTACAGGTCCCGCAGCAGCCTGCGCAGCAGCGGGTAGACCACGGCCCGGGTGAACACCCCCTCGCCGTCCGGCAGCCGGCCCACCGGCGCGGCGCTGACGGCCGACAGCCGCCGCACGCCCGCCCGGTCCATCGCCGAGGTGATCGCCTCCAGGGCCGGGCCCGCGATGGGCGTCTCCTTGGCCTGCTTGTTGCTCGCCGCCCCCAGCGCGGAGACCACCGCGTCCTGGCCGCTCACCACCGACAGCAGCGCCTCCTCGTCCGTCACGTCGGGCACCGTGGCCACACGGAGCCGCTCGTGGGCGGGAACGGGCAGGCGGGCCGGGTCGCGGACCACCGCGGTCACCTCGTGCCCCGCGTCGAGGGCCTGCCGGACGACCTCGCGGCCGACGCCGCCCGTGGCACCGAAAACCGTGATCTTCATGGATGCCCCCATGTTCGAAGAAGGTGGAACAGGTGGTGGGTGAGTACTCACTCACCCTCTCTTCGACTAGGGTGAGTGAATGCTCACCTCAAAGTCAAGCCGTCCCACCCCGGAGCGGCTGCTCGACGCCGCCGAGAAGCTGATGCGCACCAGCGGCCTCGCGAGTGCCACCACCAAGGCCATCGCCCGTGAGGCCGGATGCTCGGAGGCCGCGCTCTACAAGCACTTCGCGAACAAGGAAGAGCTCTTCGTGCGCGTGCTGATGGAGCGGACCCCCAACGCGGGCCCGCTCATGGCCGCCCTCCAGGCCGATCCGAGCGGGCAGGGCGTCGAGGAGGGGCTCGCCGACATCGCCCGGCACGCCTCGCTCTTCTACGCCGACGCCATGCCGATGGCCGGCTCGCTGTTCGCCGAGCCCGTGCTGCTCAGCCGCCACCGCGAGGGCATCCAGAAGATCGGCTCCGGGCCGCACGTGGTCCTCGCCGCGCTGGCCGGGCGGCTGCGCAGGGAGCTCGACGCGGGCCGGCTGCGCCCCGACGCCGATCCGGAGGCGGCGGCCGCGCTGCTGCTCGGGGCCTGCTTCCAGCGAGCCTTCTTCCTGCACTTCTCCGGACCCGAAGTGGTCCGGCCCGTCGAGGAGTTCGCCCCCGCCGTGGCGTCGACCCTCTGGGCCGCTATCCGGTGAGCTCGGCGGCGTACGGGGGCTCCGCCCCGGCCCGGGTGCAGGTCAGCGCGGCCGCGTGCGCGGCGTACGCGAGGACGCCGGGCCAGTCCGCGGGCCCGCCCGGTGACGCGGCCGAAAGCCGGTGCAGCAGAGCGGCGTTGACGGTGTCGCCCGCCCCGATGGTGTCCACCACCGCCATCCGGCGGGCCGGGACCGAGTGCTCGGCGCCCTCCCGCGTCCACACCGTCAGGCCCGCCTGGCCCCGGGTCAGCACCACCGCTCCGGGCCCCGCCGCCAGCCAGTCGCCGACCCGGCCGCCGAGCCAGGCCGCGTCCTCCTCCGACAGCTTGAGGACGCCCGTGTGCGGCAGCAGCCGGGTGAGGAAACGGTCCCGGTAGGCCGCCGGGTCGGGGATCAGCGCGGGCCGGATGTTGGGGTCCAGCAGGGTCAGCAGCCCGCGCCGCGACTCCCGGCGCAGCAGGGCCTCGTACGCGCTCGCGCCCGGCTCCAGCACCAGCGAGCAGGTGCCGAGCGCGAGGGCCCGGGCGGCCTCGGGGAGGGCGGGCGGCAGGGCGAACAGCCGGTCCGCGGTGCCCTCGACGTAGAAGCCGTACGAGGCGGAGCCGTCCGGGGCCAGCGAGGGCACGGCGAGCGTGGTCGGCTCGGGCCCGCGCTGCACCAGCGACAGGTCGACCCCGGCCGTCCGCAGCCCGGCCAGCAGGAGCTCGCCGAAACCGTCCGTGGAGACCCGAGAGCAGAACGCCACCTCCGCGCCGAGCCGGCCCAGGGCGAGCGCCGTGTTGTACGGGCCCCCGCCCGGTCGCGGCAGCAGCGCTCCCGGCGGCCGCTCGGTGGGCACCAGGTCGATGAGGGCTTCTCCGCCGACGACGATCACCCGGGGGAAGCTACCCCATCGTGCGGGGGTATCGTCGGTGGGCCGGTGCCCGGCCGGTCCCACACCCCAGGAGAAGCGCATGTCCGCGTCGCAGTCCGCAGCTCGCCGTACCGTCCTCAAGGGCGCCGCCGCGCTCGCCGGGGCCGTCGGCGCCGGCGCGACGCTCGCGGCCTGCTCCACGGAGTCCAACAGCGGCAGCGGCACCCCCGCGGTCCCGTCCCAGCCGGTGGAACTGGGCGCCGCGACCGAGGTCCCGGTGGGCGGCGCGAAGCTGTACCGGGAGAAGAAGCTGATCGTCAGCTGCCAGGCGGAGGGCCAGTACAAGGCCTTCAGCGCCCAGTGCACGCACGCGGGCTGCGTCCTCGACAAGATCGAGAAGGGCGAGGGCAACTGCCCCTGCCACGGCAGCCGCTTCGACGTGAACACCGGCAAGGTCGTGCAGGGCCCGGCCACCGACCCGCTGCCGGCCGTCCCGGTCAAGGCGGAGAACGGCAAGCTGATCGCGGGCTAGCCGCAGTCGCTGAAGAAGCGGCCTTCGAGGCGGTCGGGGCTGAGGAAGACGAAGCCGGTTCCGTAGCCGAAGTTGAGGAAGAACGGGTCGTCCTCCGCCTCGCCGCGGTCCTCGAACTGGCAGAGGAACTGCCACGGATCCTCGACCCCGAACGTGCGGGAATTGGGGTAGAGGGCCGTCCCGCCCTGGAAGTCCGTGGGACGCTCGTCCTCCGACGGGTCGGCATCGGGGCCCTCGCCCCGCATGAAGCGGTGGAACGCGGCGTGCTCGTCAGCGGCCCGGTCGAGGTCGGGGGGCATGGGCGCCAGGTCGATCAGCCACTCGACGGGTATCTCCGTCTCGTCGCTGCTCCAGCGCCACAACGTACGGCCGCGTGTTTCCGGGCCTCCGAGCGCCGCGAACCGCGGCAGCCGCCCCCCAGGCTGCACCAGGACGACGGCCTCGCCGCTCTCGGGGCGCGAGCCCATGACCTGGTCGTCCTCCTCCAGGAACAGGTACGCCAGCCGCACCTCGTCCCCCGGTACCCGGAACTGCGCGATGAACACCAGCGGCTCACCGGTCGTCGGATGCACGGGCCACGCCGGTTCCTCCAGCCACACCGGCTGTCCGCCGAACTTGGACACCGGCTCGGTCACCGGCCCGTCCGGCGCCCGCAAGGACATCTGCAGCCGCGGCAGGAACGCCTCGTCGTAGGGACCTTCGGCCAGGCCCGTCGCTCGGGAGATCATGCGCGGAGGCTACGCCAGGGCGCCGACACCGCTCAGTCCCAGTCCCAGGCGATCCCCAGGAGACCGCGTCGTACCGACTGTTCGACCAGGTGGACCGCCCGGTGGCGGCCGCTCGGGGTCAGGTCCGTGAGGGCGGTGCGCGGGGAAGCGGGGCCCGAGCGGGCGAAGCGACGGCAGCGCACCGGCAGGGCGGCCTCGTCGAAGCGGACCTGGAGCATGTACTGGCCGCCCGCGTAGCTGAAGCCGCGCACGTACTCGTCGCTGCGCCCGCCCGTGCCGTCCTCGACCCCGTAGCCGAAGACGTACGTGTCCCCGCGCCGCAGCCGCGCGTCGAAGAGCAGCTCCGCGACCAGCAGCCCGGCTTCGGAGTGGCGGCGGATCCGGCCCGTGCGGCAGTTCTCGTACGCCGTCACGCGCATCCGGGACACGTCGCAGCCCGGGTCGCCGTGGTGGATGGCCAGGTAGCGGTCGACGCCGTCGCGGTGCGCCCGGACGATCTGCTGCGAATCGCGGGCCCGCAACTCGCCCGCGGGCCCTATGCGGACCCGCTCGTGGTGGCCGAGCGAGTGCAGTCCGCCGTCGGAGGGGAGCTCCATCGCGTCCAGCATCCGCTCCACCGCGCCGCCCGTGCCCAGCAGGGCCCGGTAGGAGCGGGCGGCCGGGCGGGCGGGGCCGGGGGCCGGCTCCGGGGTGGTCAGCAGGCGGACGAGGGAGCCCTCCGGCACCTCCAGGATCTGCTCCAGGGCGGTGACAGCCCTCAGGGACTCAGGGTGGCGGGGGCGCCGGGCGCCCTGCTGCCAGTAACTGAGGCTGGTGACACCGACCTTGATGCCCCGGGCCGCGAGCCGGTGCTGCACCCGGTGGAGGGGCAGTCCGCGCGCGGCGAGGGCGGCGCGCAGGGCGAGGTGGAAGGGGCCGCCGCGCAGTAATCGGGCGAGTTCTTCCGTGTCGGCCGTGCCTGCGGGCGGTCGCATGGCGGCTCCTCTGTGAACGTTCACACGCGCCGGCGTGGGGGCCGGGCCGGTGGTACCGGGGGAGCAGGTGGCACGGCAGCCACCGTTCACACCGCAGTCCCACCGTTCACACTGCGATGTCACGGCGTATTGAAGCGTGTTGACCTGATCGCGACAACACCCCGATGCTCCTCCACAGCGTCCGGACGCGCTCCTCCACCCCCACTCTCCCCACCTCGGGAGGAACGCGATGCGCAACGGAAACCGGCGGCATTCCCCGGCCGCCCTCCTCACCACCCTCCTCACGGCCCTGCTCCTCACCCTGTCCCTCGGCGCCGGTACCGCCACCGCCGCCGATGCGGACGCCCGGTCCGCCGGGTCCGCCGGGTCCGCCCTGGCGTACAAGCGCCTCGGCATCACCATGCAGGCGCAGCAGAAGACCAACTGGTGCTGGGCCGCGAGCGGCAACACCATCGCCGGCTGGTTCGGCCGCAACCTCACCCAGAACCAGTTCTGCAACGCCGCCTTCAACCGGCAGCAGGGCTACGACTGCCCCAACGACCAGGCCACCCTCGGCAACGTCCAGACCGGACTGCGGTGGGCCGGCATCAACCCCGGCTCGTACGTGAACGGTTGGCTCCTCTACTCCACGGTCCAGACCGAGATCAACGCCGGCCGCCCGATCGAGACCCGTATCCAGTGGGCCGGCGGCGGCGGCCACATGCACGTCGTCTACGGCTACGACACCGCGAGCAGCTGGGTCTACTGGGGCGACCCGTGGCCTTCCAGCGACCGCTACAACTGGGCCTCGCACGCCTGGTACGTGGACAACAGCACCTTCTCCTGGACCCACTCCCTCTACCGGATCGGGGCGTGACCGTCATGACCTCCACGACCCCGCGTGCCGCCGCCTCCACGACCCTGCGCGCCGCCGCCTCCGCCGCGGTGCTCGCGGCCACCGCCCTCCTCGGGATCGGCACGGCCACGCAGGCCTCCGCGACCCCCGTCCCGCAGCCGCAGACCGTCACCGCCGAGACCAGGGCCGCCGCCGCGCGGGCGGCCTCGGCCCCGGACACGCTGGCCACGCTGTCCCGTTTCTTCGCGAGGGAGAACAGGATCTCGCCGGCCGCCGCGCAGCCCCGCATCGAGGGCGAGCCGATACCGGTGAACCACCTCTCCCCGGACTTCGTCGCGGGCAGGGCGGGGGCAAGCGTGGCCCGCCTGGAGTTCCTCGCCGGCAAGGCGGTCTCCGCCGACGGGCAGCAGGCCGTGCTGTGGACGGCCCGGACGGAGGCGGGGTGGCAGGTCGTGAACATCGCCACCGGCGACGACGAGTTCCGCTACGCGCGGCTGGGCGAGGAGAAACTGCCCGGCGGGACGGTGTTCCGCGAGCCGCAGATCGACGCGTGGTACGTGGCCGGGGGCGGCAGGGTGCTGCCGCTGGACGAGGACGCGGTGGCCGCCGTGGGCGGCGGCGGGACCAGCCTCGCCGCGTACCGTGCGCGGGTGACGCGGGCCTACGCGGACAAGCTGCCCGGCTCCGCGTACGCCGAGAGGGGTGCGGCGGGGGGCTTCGGGGAGCCGGCAGCGGACCGGGGCGTACCGGTCGCCGCGGGCGCCGCGGCCGCCGGCTTGGCCCTCGCCGGGGCCGCGGCACTGACCCTGGCCCGCCGCCGCACCCCGGCCGAGGCGTAGCCACTCCCCGCGGCCCCGGCCCTCACCGGGCGGATCCCCGACCTGGGGCCGGGCCCCCGACCCGGGGCCGGGCCCCCGACCCGGGGCCGGGCCCCGCCCCGGGCTCCCGTCCTGGGTCGGGCTCCCGGGCAGGGGCGGGCGCGGCTTCCGTCGGGTGTCGGTCCCTGCGGGCCCTTTCCCCACCCCGCCCCTTCCCGAACCGGGGCTCCGCCCCAGACCCCGGTCCTCAGACACCGGACGGGCTGAGGTTGCCCGGGGGCGGCACCAGCCGAAATCCAGCCCCGCCGGCGTCTGAGGCGCGGGGCCGGGGCGGAGCCCCGGTTTCGGGAAGGGGCGGGTGGGGGACGAGCCCCGCGCAGCGGCGGGCGCGGCGGGCGCGGCGGGCGCGGCGGGCGCGGCGGGCGCGGCGGGCGCGGCGGGCGCGGCGGGCGCGGCGGGCGCGGCGGGCCGTACGGTCCGATCGGGGCGCATCCGCGCCGGGAGGGGCTCCGCTGCGCCGGGCGTGCGGGGAGAGCCCCGGCTTCGGGCCCGGGGCCCGGGGCGGGGCCGCTTCGGCGGGCCCGCGGTGGGACCGGGACGCGTACCGCGGGTTGTCGGTGGGCGACAGTAGGGTGTTGGCATGGCCGACCCTTCCAGTTACCGCCCCAAGCCGGGACAGGTCCCCGACTCCCCGGGGGTGTACAGATTCCGCGACGAGCACCGCCGGGTGATCTACGTCGGGAAGGCCAAGAGCCTGCGCCAGCGCCTGGCCAACTACTTCCAGGACGTGGCCGGGCTGCATCCGCGTACCGCCACCATGGTGACCACCGCCGCCTCCGTCGAGTGGACCGTGGTGTCCACCGAGGTCGAGGCGCTGCAGCTGGAGTACTCCTGGATCAAGGAGTACGACCCCCGGTTCAACGTCAAGTACCGGGACGACAAGAGCTACCCCTCCCTCGCCGTGACGATGAACGAGGAGTACCCGCGCGTGCAGGTCATGCGCGGTCCCAAGAAGAAGGGCGTGCGCTACTTCGGCCCCTACGGACACGCCTGGGCGATCCGCGAGACCGTCGACCTGATGCTCCGGGTCTTCCCGGTACGGACCTGCTCCGCGGGCGTGTTCAAGCGCTCCGCCCAGATCGGCCGGCCCTGCCTGCTCGGCTACATCGGCAAGTGCTCCGCGCCGTGCGTGGGCCGGGTCAGCCCCGAGGAGCACCGCGAACTGGCCGAGGACTTCTGCGACTTCATGGCGGGCCGGACGGGCACCTACATCTCCCGGCTGGAGAAGGAGATGCACGAGGCCGCCGAGGAGATGGAGTACGAGAAGGCGGCCCGGCTGCGCGACGACATAGGGGCGCTGCGCCGGGCGATGGAGAAGAACGCCGTGGTGCTCGCCGACGCCACCGACGCCGACCTGATCGCCGTCGCCGAGGACGAGCTCGAAGCCGCCGTGCAGATCTTCCACGTCCGCGGCGGTCGGGTCCGCGGCCAGCGCGGCTGGGTCACCGACAAGGTCGAGGCAGTCGACACCGCCGGGCTCGTCGAACACGCCCTCCAGCAGCTCTACGGGGAGGAGAGCGGCGAGAGCGTGCCCAAGGAGGTGCTGGTGCCGGCCCTGCCCGAGGACACGCCCGCCCTGAGCGAGTGGCTCGCCGAGCGGCGCGGCTCCCAGGTCAGCCTGCGGATCCCGCAGCGCGGCGACAAGAAGTCGCTGATGGAGACCGTCCACCGCAACGCCCAGCAGTCCCTCGCCCTGCACAAGACCAAGCGCGCCAGCGACCTCACCACCCGCTCCCGGGCACTGGAGGAGATCGCCGAGGCCCTGGACCTGGACAGCGCGCCCCTGCGCATCGAGTGCTTCGACATCTCGCACCTCCAGGGCGACGACGTCGTCGCGTCGATGGTGGTCTTCGAGGACGGCCTGGCGCGCAAGAGCGAGTACCGACGCTTCCAGATCAAGACCTTCGAGGGGCAGGACGACGTCCGCTCCATGCACGAGGTGGTCTCCCGGCGGTTCCGCCGCTACCTCCAGGAGAAGCTGAAGACGGGGGAGTGGGACGCCGAGGCGGAGGGCGGAGAGGTGTCCGCCGAGGTCGCCGAGGACGACGGGCGGCCCAAGCGGTTCGCCTACCCGCCCCAGCTCGTAGTGGTCGACGGCGGGCAGCCGCAGGTCGCCGCCGCCAAGCGGGCCCTGGAGGAGCTCGGGGTCGACGACGTCGCCGTGTGCGGGCTGGCCAAGCGGCTGGAGGAGGTCTGGCTGCCCGGCGAGGACGACCCGGTGGTCCTGCCCCGCACCAGCGAGGGCCTGTACCTGCTCCAGCGGGTCCGTGACGAAGCACACCGCTTCGCCATCCAGTACCAGCGCAACAAGCGCGGGAAGCGCCTGAAATCCGGACCGCTGGACGAGGTGCCCGGGCTCGGGGAGAGCCGCAAGCAGGCACTGGTCAAGCACTTCGGTTCGGTGAAGAAGCTGAGACAGGCGACAATCGACCAGATCTGCGAGGTCCCGGGCATAGGCCGCAAGACGGCCGAGACCGTGGCCGCGGCCCTCGCCGGTGCGGTCCCCGCCGGTCCTGCCGTCAACACGGCCACAGGAGAGATCATTGAGGACGAGACCCCCGCGCCAGCGGGAACGTCGTCCGAACGGGGGACCGAGCAATGACCGAGCACGAGACCACGCACGCGACCACGCACCAGACCGAACCCGAGACCACGCACGAAACCATGCACGACCGAGACGGAGCACAGGTGAGTACGGGCACGACAGTGGAGCCCGGCGAGACCGCCGAGGCGGCCATCCCCGAGCTGGTGATCATCTCCGGCATGTCCGGGGCCGGCCGCAGTACGGCGGCGAAGTGTCTGGAGGACCTCGGCTGGTTCGTCGTCGACAACCTCCCGCCGGCGCTGATCCCCACCATGGTGGAGCTGGGCGCCCGCTCCCAGGGCAACGTGGCGCGCATCGCCGTCGTCGTCGACGTGCGCGGCCGCCAGTTCTTCGACGCCCTGCGCGAGTCCCTCGCCGACCTCGACAGCCGCGGGGTCACCCGCCGCGTCGTCTTCCTGGAGTCCTCCGACGACGCGCTGGTCCGCCGCTTCGAGTCGGTCCGTCGCCCGCACCCCCTCCAGGGTGACGGACGCATCACCGACGGCATCGCCGCCGAGCGCGACCTGCTGCGCGAGCTGCGCGGCGACGCCGACCTGGTGATCGACACCTCCAGCCTGAACGTGCACGAGCTGCGCGCCAAGATGGACGCCCAGTTCGCCGGGGACGAGGAGCCCGAGCTGCGGGCCACCGTCATGTCCTTCGGCTTCAAGTACGGCCTGCCCGTCGACGCCGACCTCGTCGTCGACTGCCGGTTCATCCCCAACCCGCACTGGGTTCCCGAGCTGCGCCCCTTCACCGGGCTCAACGAGGAGGTGTCGGGGTACGTCTTCAGCCAGCCCGGCGCCAAGGAGTTCCTCGACCGGTACACCGAGCTGCTCCAGCTCATCGCCACCGGCTACCGCCGCGAGGGCAAGAGGTACGTGACGATCGCGGTCGGCTGCACGGGCGGTAAGCACCGCAGTGTCGCCATGTCCGAGAAGCTCGCCGCCCGCCTCGCCTCCGAGGGAGTCGAGACCGTCGTCGTACACCGGGACATGGGGCGCGAGTGATTGCACGGACCCCGCGGCTGAGCCGCCTGCGCCGCCTCGCCCCCACCCGGGACGAAGGCGGCGCACGCCGCTCCGGCCGCCGGCGCGGCGCCACCCCCAAGGTGGTGGCCCTCGGAGGCGGACAGGGCCTGTCGGCCTCCCTCGCCGCCCTGCGCCGCATCACCGGTGACCTCACCGCCGTGGTCACCGTCGCCGACGACGGCGGATCCAGCGGCCGGCTCCGGGAGGAGCTCGGCGTGCTGCCGCCCGGCGACCTGCGCAAGGCGCTCGCAGCGCTGTGCGGGGACGACGACTGGGGCCAGACCTGGGCCCGCGTCATCCAGCACCGCTTCCAGTCCGAGGGCGACCTGCACGGGCACGCCGTCGGCAACCTGCTGATCGTCGCCCTGTGGGAACAGCTCGGCGACCCCGTCCAGGCCCTCGACCTCGTCGGCAGGCTGCTCGGCGCGCAGGGCCGGGTGCTGCCCATGTCGGCGGTGCCGCTGGAGCTCCAGGCCCTGGTCAGGGGCCACGATCCGGCTCGCCCCGAGGACGTGGACACCGTCCGCGGGCAGGCCACGGTGGCCCTCACCCCGGGCGAGGTGCTCTCCGTACAGGTCGTGCCCAGCGACCCGCCGGCCGTGCCAGAGGCCGTCGCGGCGGTGCTGGACGCGGACTGGGTGGTGCTCGGTCCGGGATCCTGGTTCTCCTCCGTGATCCCGCACCTGCTGGTGCCGGAACTGCTCGACGCGCTGATCGAGACGAAGGCCCGACGGGTCCTCTCGCTGAACCTCGCGCCGCAGCCCGGCGAAACAGAGGGCTTCTCTCCGCAGCGTCATTTGGAGGTTTTGGCCCGACACGCCCCTAAACTCGCCCTGGACGTGGTGCTGGCCGACGAGGCTGCCGTGCCCGACCGCGAGTCCCTCGCCGATGCCGCAAAACGGTTCGGCGCCGCGGTCGAGCTGGCACCGGTGGCCAGGCAGGACGGCTCTCCGAAGCACGACCCGGAGCTGCTGGCCGCCGCGTACGACCGTATTTTTCGGATGCATGGAAGGATCGGCCCATGGCGATGACGCCCGCGGTGAAGGATGAGATCTCTCGCCTGCCCGTCACCCGCACCTGCTGCAGGAAGGCGGAGGTCTCGGCGATCCTTCGGTTCGCCGGCGGTCTCCACCTGGTGAGCGGCCGCATCGTCATCGAGGCGGAGCTGGACACCGGGATCGCGGCCAGGCGCCTGCGCAAGGACATCCTGGAGATCTTCGGGCACTCCTCAGACCTCGTGGTCATGGCTCCCGGCGGGCTGCGCCGCGGCAGCCGCTACGTGGTCCGCGTGGTGGCCGGCGGCGACCAGCTGGCACGCCAGACGGGCCTCGTGGACGGCCGCGGCCGCCCGATCCGGGGTCTGCCCCCGCAGGTGGTCTCCGGGGCCACCTGCGACGCCGAGGCGGCCTGGCGCGGAGCGTTCCTGGCCCACGGCTCGCTCACCGAGCCCGGCCGGTCCTCCTCGCTGGAGGTCACCTGCCCCGGCCCGGAGGCCGCGCTGGCCCTGGTGGGCGCCGCCCGCAGGCTCTCCATCGCCGCCAAGGCGCGCGAGGTCCGAGGCGTGGACCGGGTCGTGGTCCGCGACGGCGACGCGATCGGCGCCCTGCTGACCAGGCTCGGCGCGCACGAGTCGGTGCTGGCCTGGGAGGAGCGGCGGATGCGGCGCGAGGTGCGCGCCACCGCCAACCGCCTCGCCAACTTCGACGACGCCAACCTGCGCCGCTCGGCGCGGGCCGCGGTGGCCGCGGGAGCCCGTGTGCAGCGGGCGCTGGAGATCCTCGGCGAGGAGGTCCCCGAGCACCTCGCCGCGGCGGGCCGGCTGCGGATGGAGCACAAGCAGGCCTCCCTGGAGGAGCTGGGCGCGCTGGCCGACCCGCCGCTGACCAAGGACGCGGTCGCGGGCCGGATCCGCCGTCTGCTGGCGATGGCCGACAAGCGGGCGCAGGACCTCGGCATCCCGGGGACCGAGTCGAACCTGGACCTCAGCGAGGAGCTGGCCGACAACATGGCGGGCTGAGCCGGGCCCTCAGGGCGGGTGCGGGTGGTGTGCCGCTGCGCGGTGCCGATCCCCTACCCGCCCTTCCTCCGTTCCCCGGAGCTGCGCCCCGGACCCCGCTTCCGGGGGCTCCGCCCCCGGACCCCCGCGCCTCAAACGCCGGCGAGGCTGAAAGAGCCCCGCGCCTCAAAACGCCGGCGACGTTGAAAGAGCCCCGCGCCTCAAAACGCCGGCGACGTTGAAAGAGCCCCGCGCCTCGAAGGCCCATGGAGCCGAGGTGTGGCCCGTGGGGCCGGGGGTGGCCATGCGGCTGAATCCGGCCCGGCGGGGCGGTACGCCCCATTGACACAGGCGTCGGCCGATCGTGAGCCTGGCTCCCAACGCTTTCGTGGCTGACGACGCCCAGGGGGGCATATGAGGCACCGCGCGAGATCGATCCTCGCGGCAAGCGCACTCGTCTTCGGCACCACACTCGCCGCGCTGCCCGGCGCGGCGGCCCAGGGTCGGACCGGCACCGCGCCGGCCGCCGACGAGGTACGGGTCTACGACGCCGACATCACCCGGGAACAGGTCCCGCTCGTCCTCGCCGCCGGCCAGGACGCACACGAGCTCGCCGAGCGGGCCCCGGCGACCGGGACCGCCCGCGTCGAGCTCTTCCTCACCGGAGCCCAGGCCCGGGAACTGGGCGCCCGGGGCGTCAAGCTGGCCGAGCGCAAGATCGGCGCCGCGGGCCTGGCCCGGGCCAAGGCCGCCGGGGACGGAGTGTTCCGCCCGTACAGCGGCAAGGGCGGCCTCCAGGAGGAGATCCTGCGCACGGCCCAGGAGAATCCGGGGCTCACCAAGGTCGTCTCCATCGGCAAGACCCTCCAGGGCAAGGACATCCTCGCCCTCAAGGTCACCAAGAACGCCGGGAAGACCAAGGACGGCGCCAAGCCGTCCGTGCTCTACATGTCCAACCAGCACGCCCGTGAGTGGATCACCCCCGAGATGACCCGGCGGCTGATGCACCACACCATCGACAACTACGGCAAGGACCCGCGGATCACGAGCCTGGTGGACTCCACCGAGCTGTGGTTCCTGCTCTCCGCCAACCCGGACGGGTACGACTTCACGCACGCGCCCGACGGCGAGCGGCTGTGGCGCAAGAACATGCGCGACAACAACGGCGACGGGAAGATCACCTCTGGCGACGGGGTCGACCTCAACCGCAACTTCGCCTACAAGTGGGGCTACGACAACGAGGGTTCCTCGCCGAACCAGGCCAGCGAGACCTACCGCGGCCCGAGCGCCTCCTCCGAACCCGAGACCGTCGCCCTCGACGCCTTCGAGAAGCGCATCGGCTTCGAGTACGCCGTCAACTACCACTCCGCGGCCGAGCTGCTGCTCTACGGGGTGGGCTGGCAGGTGGCCACCCCCACCCCCGACGACGTCGCGTACAAGACGCTCGCCGGGACCCCGGAGAACCCCGCGATCCCCGGGTACCACCCCGAGCTCTCGGCCGAGCTCTACACCACCAACGGCGAGGCCGACGGCCAAGCCGCCAACGCCAACGGCATCATGATGTTCACGCCGGAGATGACCACCTGCCAGACGGCCTCCGAGAGCGACCCGAACGACCGGTGGAAGCCCGAGGACTGCGCCTCCGGCTTCAACTTCCCGGACGACGAGAAGCTCATCCAGGCCGAGTTCGCGAAGAACATCCCCTTCGCCCTCACCGTCGGCGAGAGCGCCGCACACCCCGACCGCCCGGCGTCCGCCGTGGGCCTGAGCGCGCCGGACTTCACCCTCGACCCCTTCACCACCTCCTACGCGGCCCGAGGCGAGGACCAGAAGGTCTCCGTCACGGCCCGCAAGGCGCTGAAGGACAAGGAGCTCAACTACCGCGTCAACGGCGGCCGTACGCACGACGAGGACCTGGAGGCCTGGAAGGGCGGCGAGGTCTACGGCGGCGACGACAACAACTGGTACGACGAGTACCGGGCCGAAGTGGAGGGCGCGAAGCCCGGCGACAAGGTCGAGGTCTGGTTCACCGGCCGCGACCGCGCCTCCGGCAAGCAGGTCTCCAGCGAGCACTTCACCTACACGGTGGCCGAGCGGCCGCGCGCGGACGTACTGGTGATCGCCGAGGAGGGCGCCAAGGCCCAGCACGCCCAGGAGTACGTCGACGCGCTGCGCGCCAACGGCCGGTCCGCGGCGGTCTGGGACGTCGCCGTCCAGGGCGCCCCGCACCACCTCGGAGTGCTCTCCCACTTCCGTACGGCCGTCCACTACACCGGGGCCAAGACCCCCGGCGGGGACACCCAACTTGCCGTGCGCGGCTTCCTGAACGAGGGCGGCAAGCTGATCGAGGCCGGTGAACTGGCGGGCGGGAACGTCCAGATCGGCGGCACCGTCACCAACGACTTCAGCCAGTACTGGCTCGGTGCCTACGGGCGTACGAGCGTCAGCGGCGCGACGGGCTTCACCGGCACCGGCACCCTCGGCGGCGCGCAGGGCGCCCTCGGCGACGCCACCGGCAACCCGCTGAACGCCCCCGGCTCCTACACCGTCACCTCCGAGACCCTGCCGCCCGCGCAGTTCCCGCAGTTCAAGAGCGCACAGGCGGGTCAGTTCGCCGGGGTCGTGAACCCGTACGCCCCCTACGCCGGCACGCAGATGGCCTCGGCCCTGCACACCGACGACGACTGGAAGCGCCTCGTGCGCACCATCGACCTGACCCGTGTCACCGCGGCCGACCAGCCCCGGCTGAAGCTCGCCCTGAACTGGAACGTCGAGGAGGGCTACGACCACGCCGCGCTGGAAGCCCGTACGGCGGGGGGCGAGGACTGGACCACCCTGCCGGACCTCGGCGGCCTGACCGGGTCGGCCGTTCCGGAAGAGTGCGGGGCCGGGTTCTTCGTCAACGGCCATCCCTTCCTGCGCCACTACCTCACCCTCGAGGGCGGCGGCTGCACCCCGCAGGGCACCAGCGGCACCTGGAACACCTTCACCGGTTCCTCCGGCGGCTGGAAGCAGGTCGCCTTCGACCTGAGCCCCTACGCCGGCAAGACCGTCGAGGTGTCGCTCTCCTACATCACCGACCCCGGATCGGGCGGCCGGGGGGTCTTCGCGGACGAGGCGCGGGTGTCCGTCGGCGGAGTGGACCAGACCACTGAAGGTTTCGAGACCTCTCTCGGAGCCTGGAGCGCACAGGGCGCGCCCGCCGGAAGCCCTGAAGTTCCGGGCGATTGGTCCCGTTCCGGAGAGCTGTTCAAGTCCTACGCGGCCGTCACTACGCGTGACACCGTTCTGTTCGGTTTCGGTCTGGAGCACCTGCCGGCCGCCGCCGATCGCACGCTACTCGTCGGTAAGGCGCTCCGCGCGCTCAACCGCTGACCAGCACCCCCCTCCCCACCGCAGTCACCCTGAGTGACGGGGGCCAAGGTCCTCGGGGTCCCGTTCCCTCGCTTCTGGTACGGGCCCCCGAGGCGTGTCAGCTCTCGAACGATGTCACTCAAAAGCTCACGGAGAGGTAGGGTCGTAAGCGGTCGGGGACATCCCATACAGCTCGCCGGCGGGACAGGCCGGCGTACCACGAGGAGATCGGTTCGTGACGATCCGCGTAGGCATCAATGGTTTTGGCCGAATTGGCCGCAACTACTTCCGGGCGCTTCTGGAGCAGGGAGCGGACATCGAGATCGTCGGTGTCAATGACCTGACCGACAACGCCACTCTGGTGCACCTTCTCAAGTACGACACCATCCTGGGCCGCCTCAAGGCCGAGGTCTCCCACACCGACGACACCATCACCGTCGGTGGGAACACCTTCAAGACCTTCGCCGAGCGCGACCCCGCGAACCTTCCCTGGGGCGAACTGGGCGCGGACATCGTCATCGAATCCACGGGCATCTTCACGAAGCGGGCGGACGCCGCGAAGCACCTCGCCGCAGGCGCGAAGAAGGTCCTCATCTCGGCTCCGGCCAAGGACGAGGACATCACCATCGTGATGGGCGTCAACCAGGACAAGTACGACGCGGCTGGGCACCACGTCATCTCCAACGCCTCCTGCACCACCAACTGCGTGGCGCCGATGGCCAAGGTCCTCCTGGAGAACTTCGGCATCGTCAAGGGCATGATGACCACGGTCCACGCCTACACGAACGACCAGCGCATCCTCGACTTCCCGCACTCGGACCTGCGCAGGGCGCGCGCGGCCGCCGAGAACATCATCCCGACCACCACCGGTGCCGCCAAGGCCACCGCCCTGGTCATCCCGGAGCTGGCGGGCAAGCTCGACGGCATCGCGATGCGCGTCCCGGTCCCCACCGGTTCCGTGACCGACCTGGTCATCGAGCTGGAGCGCGAGGTGACCAAGGACGAGGTCAACAACGCCTTCCAGAAGGCCGCCGAGGGCCAGCTGAAGGGCATCCTGGACTACACGGAGGACGCGATCGTCTCCTCCGACATCGTGAACTGGCCCGCCTCCTGCACCTTCGACTCCTCCCTGACCATGGTCCAGGGCAAGAGCGTCAAGGTCGTCGGCTGGTACGACAACGAGTGGGGCTACTCCAACCGTCTCGTCGACCTGACCGTCTTCGTCGGCGGTCAGCTCTAAGAACGTAGGGCAAGGCAGCACGATGTGAGCACAGGGTCCGTGACAGCGCGATGGTGCGCCGCACGGGCCCTGTTGCTTGCCCCGTACCCTCTCGCCCGGTGGGCCCTACGCCCCGCAGGGAACAAGGAGTAGAAACACATGAAGACGATCGACGAACTTCTCGCCGACGGCGTCGCCGGAAAGCGGGTCTTCGTCCGCGCGGACCTCAACGTGCCGCTGGCGAACGGCGAGATCACCGACGACGGCCGCATCCGCGCCGTCCAGCCGACCATCGCGAAGCTCGCCGAAGCCGGCGCACGCGTGGTCGTCGCCTCGCACCTGGGCCGCCCCAAGGGAGCCCCGGACCCGGCCTTCTCGCTCGCCCCCGCCGCCAAGCGGCTCGGTGAACTGCTCGGCACCGAGGTCGCGTTCGCCGGCGACACGGTCGGCGACTCCGCCAAGGCCACCGTCGCGGCCCTCGCCGACGGCCAGGTCGCCGTCATCGAGAACCTGCGCTTCAACGCCGGCGAGACCTCGAAGGACGACGCCGAGCGCGGCGCCTTCGCCGACCGGCTCGCCGAGCTGGCCGACGTCTACGTGGGCGACGGCTTCGGCGCCGTCCACCGCAAGCACGCCTCGGTCTTCGACCTGCCCGCGCGCCTCCCGCACGCGGCCGGCTACCTCATCGCCACCGAGGTCGGCGTCCTGCAGAAGCTGACCGCCGAGGTCAAGCGCCCCTACGTCGTCGTCCTCGGCGGCGCCAAGGTCTCCGACAAGCTCGCCGTCATCGACGAGCTGCTCGGCAAGGCCGACCGCATCCTGATCGGCGGCGGCATGGCCTACACCTTCCTCAAGGCCAAGGGCTACGAGGTCGGCATCTCCCTGCTCCAGGAAGACCAGCTGCCCAAGGTCACGGAGTACATGGAGCGCGCCGAGAAGACCGGCGTCGAGCTGGTCCTCCCGGTCGACGTCCTGGTCTCCGCCGACTTCCCGGACCTGAAGGGCAAGACCCCGGCCGTCTTCGAGACGGTCGACGCGGACGGCATCCCCGCGGACAAGGAGGGCCTGGACATCGGCCCCAAGACGCGCGAGCTGTACGCGTCGAAGATCGCCGACGCGGAGACCGTCTTCTGGAACGGCCCGGTCGGCGTCTTCGAGCACCCCGACTACGCGGGCGGGACCAGCGCCATCGCGCAGGCCCTCCTCGACAGCGACGGCTTCACCGTCGTCGGTGGCGGTGACAGCGCCGCCGCCGTCCGCACCCTGGGCTTCGACGAGAACGCCTTCGGTCACATTTCCACCGGTGGTGGCGCCAGCCTCGAATACCTCGAAGGCAAGACGCTCCCCGGCCTCGCCGCCCTGGAGGGCTGAACCCGTATGACCACTCGCACCCCGCTGATGGCGGGCAACTGGAAGATGAACCTCAACCACCTCGAGGCCATCGCCCACGTCCAGAAGCTCGCCTTCGCGCTCGCCGACAAGGACTACGACGCCGTCGAGGTCGCGGTCCTGCCGCCCTTCGTCGACCTGCGCTCGGTCCAGACCCTGGTCGACGGTGACAAGCTGAAGATCAAGTACGGCGCCCAGGACATCTCCGCGCACGATTCCGGCGCCTACACCGGCGAGATCTCCGGCTCGATGCTCGCCAAGCTGAAGTGCACGTACGTGGCCGTCGGCCACAGCGAGCGCCGCCAGTACCACGGAGAGAACGACGAGCTCTGCAACGCCAAGGTCAGGGCCGCCTTCCAGAACGGGATCACCCCGATCCTGTGCGTCGGCGAGGGCCTCGACATCCGCAAGGCCGGCCAGCAGGTCCAGTACACGCTGAACCAGATCGACGGCGGCCTCAAGGACCTCCCGGCCGAGCAGGTCGAGTCCATCGTGATCGCCTACGAGCCCGTGTGGGCCATCGGCACCGGCGAGGTCGCCACCCCCGAGGACGCGCAGGAGGTCTGCGGGGCGATCCGCGGCCGTCTCGCGGAGCTGTACTCGCAGGAGCTGGCCGACAAGGTCCGCATCCAGTACGGCGGCTCGGTGAAGGCCGGCAACATCGCGGCGATCATGGCGCAGCCCGACGTCGACGGCGCCCTGGTGGGCGGCGCGGCGCTGGACGTGGACGAGTTCGTCAAGATCGTCCGCTTCCGCGACCAGTGAGTATGCGGTAGGGCCGATCCGGCGTACCCTTGCGGGGCCAGGGGCTGAACCATCAGCCGCTGGCCCCGCGCACATCCCGCAAAGCCGGAAAGCCCGCACAGCAAGTAGGCCGGTAAGCCAGAAAGTAGGAATCAGCCGTGATTATGGGGTTCTCGATCGCCCTGATCGTCTTCAGCGCCCTGCTGATGCTGCTCGTGCTGATGCACAAGGGCAAGGGCGGCGGCCTTTCCGACATGTTCGGCGGCGGCATGCAGTCGTCGGTCGGCGGATCCTCCGTCGCCGAGCGCAACCTGGACCGCATCACCGTCGTCATCGGACTGCTGTGGTTCGCGTGCATCATCGCCCTCGGCCTGCTGATGAAGTCGAGCAGCTGACCCGTTCCGGCCAACCGGCAGTACGGTCGGCGCCGCCCGGCCTATCATTGAGCCTCCGGAGTCCAGGGACGTGGAATCAGTAACTCCGCTCACTGGACGTGCGTTGGGCCTTACGTAGACTTGGGCGCCCGCGGCGGAAAACCCCTCACTCCGCGGCACCATCACGCAGGGAGTTACGACCGTGGCAAGTGGCAACGCGATCCGTGGTAGCCGGGTCGGCGCGGGGCCGATGGGTGAGGCCGAGCGCGGCGAGTCCGCGCCCCGCCTGCGCATCTCCTTCTGGTGCTCGAACGGGCACGAGACGCAGCCGAGCTTCGCCAGTGACGCGCAGGTGCCGGACACCTGGGACTGCCCGCGCTGCGGGTTCCCGGCCGGTCAGGACCGCGACAACCCGCCGGCGCCGCCGCGCACCGAACCGTACAAGACCCACCTCGCCTACGTACGGGAGCGCCGTACGGACGCCGACGGCGAGGCGATCCTCGCGGAGGCGCTCGCCAAACTCCGCGGCGAGATCTGAGAGCAAGCGGACGGCATGACTTGAGGCCCGGTCGCGCAGGAATCTTCCACCTGCGCGACCGGGCCTCTTTGTGTCGGTTGAGCCGCTTGGGATCCCTTAAGTTGTAGTTGGGCGGGGCACGACAGGACGGAAGAAACGGGTTGATGTCCGAGATGAATGCGGAGCGTACGAAGCTGAACCGGACGCACGAGTGGATGGCACTCGGCAAACACCGGCTGGAGTTCGGACAGACGCATCTGCGGGAGCTGTTCGAGGAGAATCCGGGCCGGGGCACCGCCTACACGCTGCAGGTCGGAGACCTGTACATCGACTACTCGAAGCACCTCGTGACCGACGAGACGCTCGGGCTGCTGCGCGAACTCGCGGGGGTGACGGGCGTCGCCGAACTGCGCGAGGCCATGTTCCGGGGCGAGAAGATCAACACGACGGAGGACCGGGCGGTCCTGCACACCGCCCTGCGCGCCCCGCGGGACGCCGTCGTCGAGGTGGACGGCGAGAACGTCGTCCCCGCGGTTCACGCGGTCCTGGACAAGATGGCGGCCTTCTCCGAGGAGATCCGCTCCGGGCGCTGGACCGGCTTCACCGGCAAGCGCATCCGGAACGTCGTCAACGTCGGCATCGGAGGCTCCGACCTCGGCCCCGCGATGGCGTACGAGGCCCTGCGGGCCTTCACCGACCGCGGCCTGACGGTGCGTTTCGTGTCCAACGTGGACGGCGCCGACCTGCACGAGGCCGTGCGCGACCTGGACCCGGCCGAGACGCTGTTCGTCATCGCCTCCAAGACCTTCACCACCGTCGAGACCATCACCAACGCGACCTCGGCCCGCGCGTGGCTGCTGGCCGGACTGGGCGGCGACCAGGCGGCCGTGGCACGGCACTTCGTGGCGCTGTCGACCAACGCCGAGAAGGTCGAGGAGTTCGGAATCGATCCGGCCAACATGTTCGAGTTCTGGGACTGGGTCGGCGGACGCTACTCCTTCGACTCGGCCATCGGCCTCTCGCTGATGATCGCGATCGGTCCGGACGCCTTCCGGGAACTGCTCGACGGCTTCCACGCCATGGACGAGCACTTCCGCACGGCGCCGCCCGAGGAGAACGCCCCGTTGCTGCTGGGCCTGTTGGGGATCTGGTACGGGGCCTTCTTCGAGGCGCAGTCGCACGCGGTGCTCCCGTACAGCCACTACCTCTCCCGGTTCACCGCGTACTTGCAGCAGCTGGACATGGAGTCCAACGGCAAGTCCGTGGACCGGGACGGCAATCAGGTGGACTGGCAGACCGGACCGGTGGTCTGGGGCACGCCCGGCACCAACGGACAGCACGCCTACTACCAGTTGATCCACCAGGGCACCCGGCTGATCCCCGCGGACTTCATCGGCTTCGCCCGGCCCGTGGACGACCTGGAGGCCGGGCCGGCGGCCCAGCACGACCTGCTGATGGCGAACTTCTTCGCGCAGACGCAGGCGCTGGCCTTCGGCAAGACGCCGGAGGAGGTACGGGCGGAGGGCGTCCCGGACGCGCTGGTCCCGCACAAGACCTTCCAGGGCAACCACCCGACGACCACCATCCTGGCGGGCGAGCTCACCCCGTCGGTCCTCGGCCAGCTGATCGCGCTGTACGAGCACAAGGTGTTCGTCCAGGGCGCGGTGTGGAACATCGACTCCTTCGACCAGTGGGGCGTGGAGCTCGGCAAGGTCCTCGCCAAGCGGATCGAGCCCGCGCTGAGCCAGGGCGCGGACGTGCCGGGGCTGGACGCCTCGACGACGGCCCTGGTGGCCGCGTACCGCGGGCTCCGTGGCAGGAGCTGACCCGATCGGTCGGCCGACCGGTGACGCGTGGCGGTGACGCCGAAGGGCCCGCTCCCTCCTGGGGGCGGGCCCTTCGCGTGCCGTGCGGCTTCGTTCAGGACGAGGCCGGGGGGTACATCCCGGTCGGGAGCTTGGCCGCCGCGGCGCGGTCGAGGAGCCACAGGGTGCGGAAGAGGCCGTAGGCGGCCGCGGCCGGGGCCTGGAACTCACCCGCGCCGCCCAGCGCGATGGACACCGCGCCGGCCTTGTCCTCGCCGGCCGCGAGCAGCCAGACCTCACGGGCCGCCCGGATCGCCGGGAGCGTCAGGGAGATCCGGGTGGGCGGGGGCTTCGGGGCGCCGTGCACCCCGACCACCGTGCGCTCGGTCTCGTGGGCCGCCGGGTGCTCCGGGAACAGGGAGGCCACGTGCGTGTCCGGGCCGACGCCGAGCATCAGCACGTCGAAGCGGGGGACCGGGCCGTGGTCCTCGGGACCGGCCGCCTGCGCGAGCTCGGCGGCGTACGCGGCGGCCGCCGCGTCCACGTCGGGTCCGAACGGGCCGTCGGAGGCCGGCATGACGTGCACGCGGGCCGGGTCGACGGGGACGGAGTCCAGGAGGGCCTCGCGGGCCTGGGTGTGGTTGCGCTCGGGGTCGTCGGCGGGGACGTACCGCTCGTCGCCCCACCACAGGTCGAGACGGGACCAGTCGACGGCGTCCCGCGCGGGGGCCGCCGCCAGGGCGGCGAGGAGGCCGTTGCCGTTGCGGCCGCCGGTGAGGACGACGGACGCGGTGCCGCGGGCGGCCTGCGCGTCGACGATCTTCGTGATGAGCCGGGCGGCCGCGGCCTGGGCCATCAGCTCCTTGTCCCGGTGGACGACGACCTGGGGAGTCGTCATACCCATGTGCTGCCGCCTTCTGTGTGGTTCAGGGGGTGCGGGTGCCTGCGGGTGCCGCTGCGCGAAGCCGTTCCCCACCCCGCCCCTTCCCGAAACCGGGGGCTCCGCCCCGGACCCCCGCGCCTCAAACGCCGGCGAGGCTGGATTTTCCAGCCCGTCCGGCGTTTGAGGACCGGGGTCTGGGGCGGAGCCCCAGGGAACGGAGGAAGGGCGGGTAGGGGACCGCTCCGCGCAGCGGCCGCCCGTACTACTTGGCCGCGGCCTTCTTCGCCGGCTTCGGCGCCGGCTTCGCGGGCTCGGCCTTGGCCGGGGCTTCGGCCGGGGCCGCCGCCGGCGCCGGCGCCGGGTTCAGGCGGTCGACGCCGAACTTCAGCGAGGCCTCGTACGTGTTGTCCGGGTCCAGGCGGCGGAGTTCCTCCGCCAGGAGCTCGGCCGTGTCACGGCGCTTCAGCGCCACCGCACGGTCCGGCTGCCCCGGCATGCACAGCGTGGCCAGCGCCCCGTCCGCCCGGTCCAGGACGATCGCGCCGTCCTTGGTCTCCAGGCGTACCGCCGTCAGGCCCGGGCCCGGGGACGGGGTCCGCTTGACGGGGACCTGGAGCCGGTCCGCCAGCCACATGGCCAGCAGTTCGCAGCTCGGGTTCTCGCCCTCGCCCTCGACGGTCGCCGAGGCGACCTTCAGGGCCTGCTGGTCCAGCGCGGCGGCCAGCATCGAGCGCCACGGGGTGATCCGCGTCCACGACAGGTCCGTGTCCCCGGGGGCGTACGCCTCGGCGCGGGCGCCGAGTGCCCCGATCGGGTTCTCGGAGGAGTACGTGTCCGTGATCCGGCGCTGTCCGAGCGCACCCAGCGGGTCGCCCGCCAGGTCCGCCGGGGCGCCCTCCGGCCACCAGACGACCACGGGGGCGTCCGGGAGGAGCAACGGGAGAACCACCGACTGGGCGTGGTCGACCAGTTCGCCGTGAAGGCGGAGCACGACCGTCTCGCCGGAGCCGGAGTCGGCCCCGACGCGGATCTCCGCGTCGAGACGGGCACCCTGGCGGCTGCGCGGCGAGCGGCTGACCCGCTTGATGACGACGACGATCCGCGAGGGGTGTTCGTGGGACGCGTCGTTCGCCGACTTGAGAGCGTCGTACGCGTTCTCTTCGTCGGTCACGATCACCAGCGTGAGGACCATGCCGATGGCCGGCGTGCCGATGTCCCGGCGTGCCTGCACCATCGCGGCATTGATCTTGCTGGAGTTGGTCTCCGTGAGGTCGATCTTCATGGCCGGCGCCAGCTCCGTCCGTCTCGTGCGAGCATCTCGTCCGCCTCGACCGGCCCCCAGGTGCCCGCCGGGTACTGCGCGGGCTTGCCGTGCTTGTCCCAGTACTCCTCGATCGGGTCGAGGATGTTCCAGGACAGTTCGACCTCCTGGTGACGCGGGAAGAGGTTCGCGTCGCCCAGCAGCACATCGAGGATGAGCCGCTCGTACGCCTCGGGGCTCGACTCCGTGAAGGACTCGCCGTAGGCGAAGTCCATCGTCACGTCGCGGACCTCCATGGAGGTGCCCGGGACCTTGGAGCCGAAGCGGACCGTGACGCCCTCGTCCGGCTGGACCCGGATGACCAGGGCGTTCTGCCCCAGCTCCTCGGTAGCGCCCGACTCGAACGGGAGGTACGGGGCCCGCTTGAAGACCACCGCGATCTCCGTCACCCGGCGGCCCAGGCGCTTGCCCGTCCGCAGGTAGAAGGGGACGCCCGCCCAGCGGCGGTTGTTGATCTCCAGGCGGATGGCCGCATAGGTGTCGGTCTTCGACTTGGGGTCGATGCCGTCCTCTTCGAGGTACCCGACGACCTTCTCGCCGCCCTGCCACGCGGCCGCGTACTGGCCGCGCACGGTGTGCTTGCCCAGGTCCTCCGGCAGTTGCACCGCCGTCAGCACCTTGAGCTTCTCCGCCACCAGCGCCTTGGGGTGGAAGGAGCCGGGCTCCTCCATCGCGGTCAGCGCGAGCAGCTGGAGCAGGTGGTTCTGGATGACGTCACGGGCGGCGCCGATGCCGTCGTAGTACCCGGCCCGGCCGCCGATGCCGATGTCCTCGGCCATCGTGATCTGGACGTGGTCGACGTACGACCGGTTCCAGATCGGCTCGAACATGGTGTTGGCGAAGCGGAGCGCCAGGATGTTCTGGACGGTCTCCTTGCCGAGGTAGTGGTCGATCCGGAAGACCTCGTCACGCGGGAAGACCTCGTGGACGACCTTGTTGAGTTCCTCGGCGCTCTTCAGGTCGTGGCCGAAGGGCTTCTCGATGACGGCACGCCGCCAGGAGCCCTCCTTCTGCGCCAGCCCGTGGTTCTTGAGCTGCTGGACCACCTTGGGGAAGAACTTCGGCGGCACGGACAGGTAGAAGGCGAAGTTGCCACCCGTACCCTGCGCCTTGTCGAGGTCGTCGATCGTCGACTTCAGCGTCTCGAAGGCCGCGTCGTCGTCGAAGTCGCCCTGCACGAACCGGCAGCCCTGCACCAGCTGCTGCCAGACCTCCTCCCGGAAGGGGGTGCGCGAGTGCTGCTTGACGGCCTCGTACACCTCCTGTGCGAAGTCCTCGTGCTCCCACTCGCGGCGGGCGAAGCCGATCAGCGAGAAGCCCGGCGGGAGCAGGCCGCGGTTGGCGAGGTCGTAGACGGCAGGCATCAGCTTCTTGCGCGACAGGTCACCCGTAACGCCGAAAATGACCAGGCCGGACGGCCCCGCGATGCGCGGGAGCCGCCGGTCCTGTGCGTCACGAAGCGGGTTCGCTCCGTTTACAGACAAGGTGTTCAGGCCTCCGTGGGGGCGAGGCGCTCAAGCTCCGCCTCGGTCGACTTCAGCAGGTCGTTCCAGGACGCCTCGAACTTCTCGACGCCCTCGTCTTCCAGCAGCTGAACGACATCGTCGTACGAGATGCCCAGCTTCGCGACCGCGTCGAGCTCGGCGCGGGCCTGCTCGTAGGTGCCGCGCACGGTGTCACCCGTGATCTGCCCGTGGTCGGCGGTGGCCTCCAGAGTGGCCTCCGGCATGGTGTTCACCGTGTTCGGGGCGACCAGGTCGTCCACGTACAGGGTGTCCTTGTACGCCGGGTCCTTGACGCCGGTCGAGGCCCACAGCGCGCGCTGCTTGTTGGCGCCGTGCTTCTCCAGGGCGGTCCAGCGGTCCGAGGAGAAGACCTCCTCGTAGGCCTCGTAGGCCAGACGGGCGTTGGCGAGGGCCGCCTTGCCCTTGAGGGCCTTTGCCTCGTCGGTGCCGACGGCGTCCAGACGCTTGTCGATCTCGGTGTCCACGCGGGACACGAAGAAGGAGGCGACCGAGTGGATCAGGGAGAGGTCCAGGCCGGCGGCCTTGGCCTTCTCCAGACCCGCCAGGTACGCGTCCATGACCTCGCGGTAGCGCTCAAGCGAGAAGATCAGCGTGACGTTGACGCTGATGCCCTTGCCGATGACCTCGGTGATCGCCGGCAGGCCGGCCTTGGTCGCCGGGATCTTGATCAGCGTGTTGGGGCGGTCCACCAGCCAGGCGAGCTGCTTGGCCTCGGCGATGGTCGCCGCCGTCTGGTGGGCCAGACGGGGGTCGACCTCGATCGACACGCGGCCGTCCTGGCCGTCGGTGCGGTCGTAGACCGGGCGCAGGATGTCGGCGGCGTCGCGGACGTCCGCCGTGGTGATCATGCGCAGGGCCTCGTCGACGGTGACCTTGCGGGTGGCGAGGTCGGTGAGCTGCTGCTCGTAGCCCTCGCCGCCGCTGATCGCCTTCTGGAAGATCGCCGGGTTGGTGGTGACACCGACCACGTGCGACTGGTCGATGAGCTCCGCCAGGTTGCCGGACGTGATGCGCTTGCGGGACAGGTCGTCCAGCCAGATCGCCACGCCCTCGTCGGAGAGGCGCTTGAGTGCGTCTGTCATGGGAATTGCATCTCCTACTGGTCTTGTACGGGCGTCAGCGCGCGGCGGCGGCGAGCGAGGCCTTGGCGGCTGCGGTCACGGCCTCGGCGGTGAAGCCGAACTCGCGGAACAGCACCTTCGCGTCGGCGGAGGCACCGAAGTGCTCCAGCGACACGATGCGGCCGGCGTCGCCGACGTACCGGTGCCAGGTCAGGCCGATGCCCGCCTCGACCGCGACACGGGCCTTCACCGAGGAGGGCAGGACGCTGTCCTTGTACTCCTGGTCCTGCTCCTCGAACCACTCGACCGACGGCATGGAGACGACGCGGGTCGGGATGCCCTCGGCCTGGAGCTGCTCGCGGGCCTCGACGGCCAGGTGCACCTCGGAGCCGGTGCCGATGAGGACGACCTGGGCGTCGCCGCCGTCCGCCTCGAAGAGCACGTAGCCGCCCTTGGCCGCGTCCTCGTTGCGCTCGTAGGTCGGCACGCCCTGGCGGGTCAGCGCCAGACCGTGCGGGGCGCCCTTGCCGAACACCTTGGTGTGGCGGGTGAGGATCTCGCGCCAGGCTACGGCGGTCTCGTTCGCGTCGGCCGGGCGGACGATGTTCAGGCCCGGGATGGCGCGCAGCGAGGCCAGGTGCTCGACCGGCTGGTGGGTCGGGCCGTCCTCGCCGAGACCGATGGAGTCGTGCGTCCACACGTAGGTCACCGGCAGGTGCATCAGCGCGGAGAGGCGGACGGCGTTGCGCATGTAGTCGGAGAACACCAGGAAGGTGCCGCCGTAGATGCGGGTGTGGCCGTGCAGGGCGATGCCGTTCATGGCCGCGGCCATGGCGTGCTCGCGGATGCCGAAGTGGATGGTGCGGCCGTACGGGTCGGCCTCCGGCAGCGGGTTGCCCACCGGCAGGAACGAGGAGTTCTTGTCGATGGTGGTGTTGTTGGAGCCGGCCAGGTCGGCCGAGCCGCCCCACAGCTCCGGGATGACCGCGCCGAGCGCCTCGAGCACCTTGCCGGAGGCGGCGCGGGTCGCGAGGCCCTTGCCCGCCTCGAAGGCGGGGAGCTTGTCCTCCCAGCCCGCGGGCAGCTCGTTGGCGTTGACGCGGTCGAACTCGGCGGCGCGCTCCGGGTGGGCGGTGCGCCAGGCGGAGAACTCCTTCTCCCACTCGGCGCGGGCCTCGCGGCCGCGGTCCCCGAGGGCGCGGGTGTGCGAGATGACCTCGTCGGAGACCTCGAAGGTCTGCTCCGGGTCGAAGCCGAGGACGCGCTTGGTGGCGGCGACCTCGTCGTCGCCGAGGGCCGAGCCGTGCGAGGCCTCGGTGCCCTGGGCGTGCGGGGCGGGCCAGGCGATGATCGAGCGGGCCGCGATGAAGGACGGGCGGCCGGTCTCGGCCTTGGCGGCCTGGAGGGCGGCGAACAGGGCCTTCGGGTCGAGGTCGCCGTTCTCCTGCTGCTCGACGCGCTGGACGTGCCAGCCGTACGCCTCGTAGCGCTTCATGGTGTCCTCGGAGACGGCCGTCTCCGTGTCACCCTCGATGGAGATGTGGTTGTCGTCCCACAGGAGCACCAGGTTGCCGAGCTTCTGGTGGCCGGCGAGGGCGGACGCCTCGTGGGAGATGCCCTCCTGGAGGCAGCCGTCACCCGCGATCGCGTAGACCATGTGGTCGAACGGGGAGGTGCCCGGGGCGGCCTGCGGGTCGAACAGACCGCGCTCGTAGCGGGCGGCCATGGCCATGCCCACCGCGTTGGCGATGCCCTGGCCGAGGGGGCCGGTGGTGGTCTCGACGCCGGCCGTGTGGCCGTACTCCGGGTGACCGGGGGTCTTGGAGCCCCAGGTGCGGAACGCCTTGAGGTCGTCCAGTTCCAGCCCGAACCCGCCGAGGTACAGCTGGGTGTAGAGGGTGAGGGACGAGTGCCCCGCGGAGAGCACGAAACGGTCGCGGCCCACCCACTCGGGGTCGGCCGGGTCGTGCCGCATGACCTTCTGGAAAAGGGTGTACGCGGCGGGGGCCAGGCTCATGGCCGTACCGGGGTGCCCGTTTCCGACCTTCTGGACCGCGTCAGCGGCCAGAACGCGGGCGGTGTCGACGGCCCGCTGGTCCAGTTCGGTCCATTCGAGCTCTGTGGTCGTCGGCTTGGTGCTCACCGTGAGTCAGGGCTCCTCTCCACATGTCTGAATCCCGGTGACGAACGGTGCACCGGCGCGATTCCGAGCCTACCCCCGCAACGGCGTGCAGCTATTCGAGTGCCCACACTCCGTCACCTGTCGTTCACCTCCGTTCGGGCCAACACGACGCGACCCCCGCGCAGGGCGACGTAAGACCAACGTCTACAGTGGCGTGGTACGTGCAAGCCCTTACGGAGCTTGCTGGTTTCTCTCTCAGGGGTGCGTGTGACGGCCGTCGAATCCCGTCCAGCGGGGGTGCTCGGGACGAGCCCCGGTCACCGGCCGTTCGGGGCCCGGGCCATGGCTTTCGTGGCTTTGACCAAGCCGCGGATCATCGAACTTCTGCTGATCACCACAGTCCCGGTGATGTTCCTGGCGGAGCAGGGTGTGCCCTCGCTGTGGCTGGTCCTCGCGACCTGCTTCGGCGGCTACCTGTCCGCCGGCGGCGCCAACGCGCTGAACATGTACATCGACCGCGACATCGACGCGCTGATGGACCGGACCTCGCAGCGCCCCCTGGTGACCGGCATGGTCAGCCCCCGTGAGTGCCTGGCCTTCGGCATCACCCTCGGCGTGGTCTCCACCCTCTTCTTCGGCCTGCTGATCAACTGGCTGTCGGCGGCGCTCGCCCTCGGCGCGCTCCTCTTCTACGTGGTCATCTACACGATGCTGCTGAAGCGGCGCACCGCCCAGAACATCGTCTGGGGCGGCATCGCGGGCTGCATGCCGGTGCTGATCGGCTGGTCCGCGGTCAAGAACGAGGTCTCCTGGGCCGCGGTCATCCTCTTCCTCGTCATCTTCTTCTGGACGCCGCCGCACTACTGGCCGCTGTCGATGAAGGTGAAGGACGACTACGCGCGTGTCGGCGTGCCGATGCTGCCGGTCGTCGCGGGCAACAAGGTCGTGGCGCGGCAGATCGTGCTCTACAGCTGGGTGATGGTCGCCGTCTCGCTGCTGCTGACCCCTCTGGGCTACACGGGCTGGTTCTACACCTCGGTCGCGCTGCTCGCGGGCGGCTGGTGGCTGTGGGAGGCGCACGCGCTGCACGCGCGGGCCAAGGCGGGCGTGACGGGCGCGAAGCTCAAGGAGATGCGCCTGTTCCACTGGTCCATCACCTATGTGTCGCTGCTGTTCGTGGCGGTGGCCGTGGATCCCTTCCTCCGCTGATTACTCGCCGGTAGCATGCCCCTCATGGGAGACACCGCAGACATCGCGGACGCCGCAGGCGCCGCGGACAAGAAGCAGGACCGCAAGGCGGCCAGGCTGGCCAAGCAGATCGCCGCCTTCGCCAAGGAGCACGGCGGCGCCGAGGGCCAGCTCGCCCACATCGGCCAGGCCGGCACCCGCATCGTGCTCGTGGGCACCGACGGCGGCTGGGGCGACCTCGTCGCCCCGTCCTTCGCCGTGGCGCAGCTCGCCGCCGAGAAGGCCGGCCTGACCCTCCACGAGGAGTTCGACGGCGAGTTCGCCGCGCGGGTGAAGACGGGCCCGTACGAGTGGACGCGCATGGCGGGCATCCAGGTCGGCGGAGCCGCCAACCCGGCCGCCTGAACAGGCCCCCGCCGATCCGGTGCCGTCTCGGTCAACAGCGCGAGGAACACCTCACACCCCGCTCACCCGTTAGGACGTGTGGAAGCACCTTCCTCACGTCCGCAACGGGATGCCCGGATGATCGAAACGCCGCCCTTGGTGGACCAGTACTGCCACGGAGTACTCCGGACGGAGCTGGGCCTGGGCACCTTCGAGGCCCAGCTGCTCCCCGCGGCGGGCACGCCCGCCGCGGGCACCACCTTCTTCGACACCCAGACCGGCTTCGCCGTGCGCCGCTGGTGCCCGCCGCTGCTCGGGCTGGAACCGCACGCCGCCCCCGCCCGTTACCTGGCCCGGCGCCGAGAGCTCGGCGCGGCCGAGTCGGCGCGGCTGCTGCTGAGCGGCTCCGGGGTCACCGCCTACCTGGTCGACACCGGAGAGCCCGGGGACCTCACCGGGCCCAAGGAACTGGCGCTCGCCGGGGACGCGGAAGCCTTCGAGGCGGTCCGGCTGGAGTTACTGGCCGAGCAGGCCGCCGATACCTCCGGGACGGTGGCCGCCTTCCTCGCGAACCTCGCCGGGGCCGTCCACCACGCGGCCGCCGGGGCCGCCGCCTTCACCTGCGCCGCCGGCCAGGGCCTCGCAGCCGAGCCGCCCGGGCCCGGCGAGGTGCGCGGGGCGGCCGGGCGGTGGCTGGAGCGGCGGACCAAGGGCGGACCCGTACGGGACCCCGTGCTGCTGCGGCACCTGCTGTGGAGCGCGGTGTCCTCCGGGCTGCCGCTCCAGCTGCGCACGGGCGCGGGGGAGCAGGCCGCGCTGACCGGCTTCGTACGGGCCACCGAGGGCCTGGGCACGCGCCTCGTACTGCTGGGGGAGTACCCGCACCACCGGCACGCGGCGCGGCTGGCCGCGGCCTTCCCGCACGTCTACGCGGACACCGGCCCGGCCCTCGGGCGGACCGGCGCCGGGGCCGCGACGGTACTGGCGGAGCTGCTGGAGCTCGCGCCGTTCGGGAAGCTGATGTTCTCCAGCGGCGCCGGCCGCCTCCCCGAACTGCACGCGGTCGGCGCGCTGGTCTTCCGTGAGGCGCTGCGCCGGGTGCTGGGCGGCTGGGTCGCCGACGGGTCCTGGTCCTGGCGGGACGCCGAACGGGTGGCAGCCATGGTCGCGGCGGGCAATGCCCGCCGCGTGTACCGGCTGGACGAACGGGGGTAGGGGCTCCCCCCGGGAGCTCAGACCGCCGAGAGCTGCGGGTCGCCCTGGGCGGGGACCTCCGCCTGCTCGGCGGGCCGCTCGCGCAGGCTCAGCGCGACCCGGAGCACCGCGATCCACACCAGGCAGGAGCCGAGCATGTGGGCGGCGACCAGGACCTCGGGCAGCTGGGTGAAGTACTGCACGTAACCGATCGCGCCCTGCGCCAGCAGCACGACCAGCAGGTCACGGGCGCGGGCCCGGGTGTCGGCGGGGGCGTCGACCACCCGCAGCGCCAGCCACATCGCCAGGGCCAGGCCGCAGACCGCCCAGGCGGCGATGGCGTGCACGTGGGCGGTGGTCGCCCAGTCGAACGGCATCCGCTTGATCTCGCTGCGGTCGCCGGCGTGCGGTCCGGAACCGGTCACCACCGTGCCCGCCGCGATCAGCACGAAGGAGACCGCGAGCATCGCCCACGACAGCTTGCGCACCGGACCCGGCACGCGCGGCCGGGGGGCGGAGTCGCCCTCACGGGTGCGCTGCCAGGTGATCGTGGTCACGGTGATCAGCGAGGTGGCGAGGAGGAAGTGGCCCGCCACGCTGTACGGGTTGAGCCCCGTCAGGACGGTGATGCCGCCGAGGACCGCGTTGCCCATCACGAGGGCGAACTGCAACCAGCCGAGCTTCGTCAGCGAGTGCCGCCAGGGCTTCGCCGAGCGGGCCGCGAGGATGATCCCGCCGACCGCCGCGCAGAGCACGTACGTCAGCATCCGGTTGCCGAACTCGATGGCACCGTGGAAGCCCTGCGCCTGCGTCACGATCAGGCTGTCGTCCGTGCACTTGGGCCAGGTGTCGCAGCCGAGACCGGATCCGGTCAGCCGTACCGCGCCGCCGGTGACGACGATGAGCACGCTCATGACGAGCGCGGCGGCCGCGGCGCGCCGGACGGTCCGAGGTGACGGTGTCCAGCGGTCGGCGATGTATGCGAATGGGTTCAACACGGCCCCTATCGTATGGGCCGACTTGTGCAAAGTTTCACGAGGGGGTGGTGTCGGGGCCGGAGAGCAGTCGGAACCGGCCCCCCGCCGGGTCTCCCTCCTCGTGCCACCACAGGAGGATGCGCCAGTGGCCGCCGTCCCCCGGGCAGTCCGCCGAGGCCGTGAAGGCGTGCAGCACCTCCGACGCCACGTCCTGCGCCGTCCTGTTCCTGACCTCCGTGGAGCCGCGCCAGGGGTGATCCAGTGCGTTCCACAGCCCGTCGGCGCCGCGGACCTCCACGCGCCACACCGCGAGCCAGGGCGTGACCTCCAGCATCGTGGCCACCTGCTCGGCGCCCAGCCCCAGCCGGGCCGCGATCTCGTCCTCCGCCACCCCCTGGATCCGGGCGGCCACCACGGCCTGCGGGAGCAGCCGCTCGGGCAGCAGCCCCTCCGTGCGCAGCCGGACCAGCGAGGGGAAGGTCAGGAAGCGCAGGCGCAGCTCCAGCTGGCGGCCGATGTGGTCGAGGGCCGCCTCGGCCTCCTCGGACTCCTCCGGGCCGGTGTCCGAGAGCAGCAGCCGGCGGAAGTCCCCCTCCGCGTTCACCGCCCAGGCCACCGCCTCCTCGGCGCGACCCAGCTCCGCGAGGCGGTCCCCGAGGAACACCTTCGCCTGGGCCAGACCCCGCCGGTTGACCGGATCGCGCTGGTCCAGGCCCGACCACACCTCGACGGCGGCGCGGGTCAGGTCACGGGCGCGCTCGCCGGCGGCCCGTTCCATCGCGCTCGGGCCCTCGGAGGACGTCGGCCCCAGCGGGTGCCTGGGCAGCCGGGCCCCGTCGCTCAGCGGCCAGGCGAGCCACACCCCGTGGTTGATCAGCCCGCGCGCGTACCAGCGGGCGAAGTCGGGGGAGTACGGCGCGGCGCGCTCGGAGCTCCGCAGCCCCTCCTCGATCGTGGCGAGGGCGCCCGCGCGGTCCCCGTCGGCGAAGCGCAGGGCGGCCCGGTCGGCCAGCCGCAGCCCCAGCAGAGCGGTGCACTGCGGATCGTCGGTGAGCGGGCGCAGGGCCCCGATCAGCTCGTCGAGCAGTCGCTCGCGCTCGCCGGGCTCCGCGTGCGCCGCCCCCGAGCGCACCCGTGCCCACTGTTCGTCCAGCCGAAGTACGGCCTCCCGCTGCACCATGTCCGCCCCCCGGCTTCATGTGTGGAGGCGCCCATCCTCTCGGCTTTTCCGTCGCGGGGGGAGGGGTTTCATTCCCAGCGGAAGAGCCGCGCGGCGGCGCCCAGGCCGAGTACGGCCCAGGCGGCGAGCACGGCCGCGTCGCCCCACGGCAGCGCCGCCCCGTGCTGGAGCACCTCGCGCAGACCGTCGGACAGGGCCGAGATGGGCAGCAGCCCCAGTACGGCCTGGACGGCGCCGGGGAACTTCTCCAGCGGCACGATCACGCCGCCGCCGATCAGCAGCAGCAGGAACACCAGGTTCGCCGCGGCCAGGGTGATCTCCGCCTTGAGGGTGCCGGCCATCAGCAGCCCGAGGCCCGAGAAGGCGGCGGTGCCGAGCAGGACCAGCGCGGCGACCGACAGCGGGTCGCCGTGCGGGGACCAGCCCAGCGCGAAGGCGATCACCGTCAGCAGCGCGATCTGGAGCACCTCGGTGACCAGCACCGACAGGGTCTTGGCCGCCATCAGCGCCCAGCGCGGCAGCGGGGAGGCCCCGAGCCGCTTGAGGACCCCGTAACGGCGGTCGAAGCCGGTGGCGATGGCCTGGCCGGTGAAGGCGGTGGACATCACGGCGAGGGCCAGGATGCCGGGGGCCAGGAAGTCCACCGACTTCCCGGCTCCCGTGTCGACGATGTCGACGGCCGAGAAGAGGGTCAGCAGCAGCGCCGGGATGATCACGGTCAGCAGCAGCTGCTCCCCGTTGCGCAGCAGCATCCGGGTCTCCAGCGCCGTTTGCGCGAGGACCATGCGGGCGACCGGGGCCGCCCCCGGATTGGGGGTGAACGTACCGGCGCTCATGCGCGCAGCTCCTTACCGGTCAGCTCCAGGCTGTGCCTTCCCGGGGGACAAGCCCCGGACCCCCGGCAGGTGCCGGTTCCGTACGCCGTCATGAACGCAGCTCCTTGCCGGTCAGCTCCAAAAACACGTCTTCGAGGGTGTGCCGCTCCACCGTGAGGCTGCTCGGCATCACGCCGTGCTGCGCGCACCAGGAGGCGACGGTGGCCAGCAGCTGCGGGTCGACGTCGCCGGTGACCCGGTAGGAGCCGGGGAGGAGCTCGGCGGCCTGGGTGCCGTCGGGCAGTGCCTTCAGCAGCGAGGCGAGGTCGAGGGAGGGGCGGCCGGTGAAGCGCAGGGTGTTCTCTGCGCCGCCCCGGCACAGCTGCTCGGGGCTGCCGTGGGCGATGACCCTGCCCGCGTCGACGATGGCGACCTCGTCCGAGAGCTGCTCGGCCTCGTCCATGTGGTGGGTGGTGAGCACGACGGTGACCCCGTCGGCGCGCAGTTCCCGTACGAGGTCCCAGGTCGCGCGGCGGGCCTGCGGGTCGAGGCCGGCCGTGGGCTCGTCCAGGAAGACCAGCTCGGGGCGGCCTACCACGGCCATGGCCAGGGCCAGGCGCTGCTGCTGGCCGCCGGAGAGCCGGCGGTAGGGGGTGCGGCCGCAGCCACCGAGGCCGAGGCGCTCCACCAGCGGGTCCACTTCGAGCGGGTCGGCGTACAGCTTGGCCATGTGCCGCAGCATCTCGACCGCGCGGGCCCCGGAGTAGACGCCTCCGGACTGCAGCATCACGCCGATCCGGGAGCGCAGCGCCCCGGCCTGGGCGACCGGGTCGAGACCGAGGACGCGGACGGTTCCGGCGTCGGGACGGCGGTAGCCCTCGCAGGTTTCCACCGTGGTCGTCTTGCCCGCGCCGTTGGGACCGAGGACCGCGGTGACGGAGGCCCTGGGGACGGTGAGGTCCAGTCCGTCCACCGCTGTCTTGGGGCCGTACCGCTTCACCAGTCCGCGGATCTCCACGGCGGGGTCGTTGCTCATGGGCAATGAGTCTACGGAGCCAGGGAAGGGGCCCTTGGTCCCGGGGGCGCGAGGGTCACGGGCCCGCTCATCGGTGACCTTTTCGCGCCGGAGGGGAGCGGCCGGGGGCCTAGCGTCGAAGGGTGGACAGCATCGCTGAGAACGTCGAAGCAACCTCGGGGCAGGCCGCGCACAAGGCCCATGACCTGGGGCATCCGCCGCGATTCTTCGTATCGGCGGTGCTCGCGGGGGCGTACATCGCCATCGGCGAGGTGCTGCTGCTGGTGGCGGTCTCGCCGTTCGTGGCCCAGGGCTCGGCGGCGGTGAAGCTGCTGGAGGGCGCGGTCTTCCCGATCGCCCTGACGATCGTGATGTTCGCGGGCGCGCAGCTCTTCACGAGCAACGTGATGGTGATGCTGGTCGGTGCCCTGTCCGGCCGGACGGGGATCAAGGACCTGTTCTCCTCGTGGGCCCTGTGCCTGGGCGGCAACCTGCTCGGCGCCTTCGCCTTCGGCGCGATGGTGCACGCCTCCGGGGTGACCTCCACCTCCTCCGCGCGGGCCATGCTCACCGAGATGGTCCACGGGAAGACCGCGCTGAGCGGAGGGCAGCTCTTCTGGCGGGCCGTCCTGTGCAACATGCTCGTCTGCCTGGGCGTCTGGATGTTCACCCGGGCTCGGGGGGACGCGGCGAAGATCTTCGTGCTGTGGCTGCCGGTGGCGGTGTTCGTCGCCGTCGGATTCGAACACTGTGTTGCGAACATGGCCCTCTTCAGTCTCGCGATCCTTGACGGATCGGCGTCTTTGAGTGATCTCCTCCGCAATCTGATGTTCACGGTGCCGGGAAACATCGTGGGCGGAGGACTGCTGGTCGGGGCCGTTTACTGGTTCACGGGAGGGGCTCGCAGAGAAGACGGAATGTTTGCCTCCGAATAACTCTGCGTCCATAAATTAGGTAACCCTTAGTGATGGATGACACCAGGAGTGGCCTCCGTCACGGCTTGTCGGGGCTCGGTTAATTACGCAACAATGGCGTTGTGAAATACGGCGAACGGCAGATCGAGACCCCCCAGGGGGAGCTCGCCACCGGGGAGCGGTCAACCCGCAACCGAGTGGCGCGCTCGATCCTGGACCACGGTCCGTCCACCGTCGCCGACCTCGCCCAGCGCCTCGGCCTCACCCAGGCCGCCGTCCGCCGCCACCTCGACACGCTCGTCGCCGACGACGTGGTCGAACCCCGTGAGCAGCGTGTGTACGGCACGCGCACCCGGGGTCGGCCCGCCAAGGTGTTCGCGCTCACCGACTGCGGCCGGGACGCCTTCGACCAGTCCTACGACACGCTCGCCGCGGACGCCCTGCGCTGGATCGCGCAGTCCGTCGGCGGAGGCGAGCAGGGCGAGGCGGCCGTCGCGGCCTTCGCCCGGTCCCGGATGGAGGCGCAGGCGCGGAGCTACCGGGAAGCCGTCGACGCGGCCGCTCCGGCGGGCCGCACGGAGGCCCTGGCCAAGGCGTTGACCGCGGACGGGTACGCTGCTACGGCGAAGAGCGCTCCCGGTCCGCACAGCGGTGAACAGCTCTGCCAGCACCACTGCCCGGTCGCACACGTCGCCGAGCAGTTCCCGCAGCTCTGCGAGGCGGAGACCGAGGTCTTCTCCCGCCTGCTCGGGACACATGTGCAGCGTCTCGCCACGATCGCCCACGGCGACGGAGTGTGCACGACGTTCATTCCGCGTAGCGCGAGCGCCGCACAGACCGACACATCAGTATCTGCAAGTACGGCCGGGAGGAACCCCGCATGACCACGGAGACTGCTCACCCTGAGCTCGATGGCCTGGGCACCTATGAATACGGCTGGGCCGACTCCGACGCGGCTGGTGCCGCTGCCAAGCGGGGTCTGTCCGAGGACGTCGTCCGCGACATCTCGGCGAAGAAGTCCGAGCCGGAGTGGATGCTGAACCTCCGCCTCAAGGGCCTCAAGCTGTTCGACAAGAAGCCCATGCCGATGTGGGGTTCCGACCTTTCCGGCATCGACTTCGACAACATCAAGTACTTCGTGCGTTCCACCGAGAAGCAGGCCGCTTCCTGGGAGGAACTGCCCGAGGACATCAAGAACACGTACGACAAGCTCGGCATCCCGGAGGCGGAGAAGCAGCGCCTCGTCGCCGGTGTCGCGGCCCAGTACGAGTCCGAGGTCGTCTACCACCAGATCCGCGAGGACCTGGAGGAGCAGGGCGTCATCTTCCTCGACACGGACACCGCGCTCAAGGAGCACCCGGAGCTCTTCCAGGAGTACTTCGGCACGGTCATCCCCGTCGGTGACAACAAGTTCGCCTCGCTGAACACCGCGGTGTGGTCGGGCGGCTCGTTCATCTACGTCCCCAAGGGTGTCCACGTGGACATCCCGCTCCAGGCCTACTTCCGCATCAACACGGAGAACATGGGTCAGTTCGAGCGGACGCTGATCATCGTCGACGAGGACGCCTACGTCCACTACGTCGAGGGCTGCACCGCCCCGATCTACTCCTCGGACTCGCTGCACAGCGCCGTGGTCGAGATCATCGTGAAGAAGGGCGGCCGCTGCCGCTACACGACCATCCAGAACTGGTCGAACAACGTCTACAACCTGGTCACCAAGCGCGCCGTGGCGTACGAGGGCGCGACCATGGAGTGGATCGACGGCAACATCGGTTCCAAGGTCACCATGAAGTACCCGGCCGTCTACCTGATGGGCGAGCACGCCAAGGGCGAGACCCTCTCCATCGCCTTCGCCGGCGAGGGCCAGCACCAGGACGCCGGCTCCAAGATGGTCCACATGGCGCCGAACACCTCCTCGAACATCGTCTCCAAGTCGGTGGCCCGGGGCGGCGGCCGCACCTCCTACCGCGGTCTCGTCGAGATCGGCGAGGGTGCCGCCGGGTCCAAGTCCAACGTGCTGTGCGACGCGCTCCTGGTCGACACGATCTCCCGCTCGGACACCTACCCCTACGTGGACGTCCGCGAGGACGACGTCACGATGGGCCACGAGGCCACCGTCTCCAAGGTCTCCGACGACCAGCTCTTCTACCTGATGCAGCGCGGGCTCACCGAGTTCGAGGCCATGGCCATGATCGTGCGCGGCTTCGTCGAGCCGATCGCGAAGGAGCTGCCCATGGAGTACGCGCTGGAGCTGAACCGGCTGATCGAGCTGCAGATGGAGGGTTCGGTCGGCTAGTCCCGACCGCCCCGCCCCGCAGCACATTCTTTGACGAAGGAAGAGAGCAAGACGACAGCCATGGCTGAGGCTCAGAACATTCCGGCGGGCTCCACCACCGCCGGCGCGATCGCGGTGGCCGCAGAGTCCACCGTCGCCACCCGGATGAGCGCGCCCCCGTCCTTCGACGTGGCCGACTTCCCGGTCCCGCACGGCCGCGAGGAGGAGTGGCGGTTCACCCCGCTGGCCCGCCTCAAGGGTCTGCACGACGGCACCGCGGTCGCCAACGGCACCATGAAGGCCCAGATCGAGGCGCCCGACGGCGTGACCGTCGAGTCCGTCGAGCGCGGCGACGAGCGGATCGGCAAGGCCGGCACCCCCGTCGACCGCGTCTCCGCCCAGGCCTTCTCCTCGTTCGCCAAGGCCACGGTCGTCACCGTGCCCAAGGAGACCGTGCTCGTCGAGCCCATCCGGGTCGCGCTGCACGGCGAGGGCGGCACGACCTTCGGTCACACCGTCTTCGACATCAAGCCGTTCGCCGAGGCGATCATCGTGATCGACCACACCGGTGACGGCGTGCGCGCCGCCAACGTCGACATCCTCGTCGGCGACGGCGCCAAGGTGACCTTCGTGTCCGTCCAGGACTGGGACGACACCGCCGTCCACACCTCGCAGCACAACGCCCTGATCGGCCGCGACGCGAGCTTCAAGTCCGTGGTCGTCACCTTCGGCGGCGACCTGGTGCGCCTGCACCCGCGCGTCAGCTACGCGGGCCCCGGCGGCGAGGCCGAGATGCTCGGCCTGTACTTCACGGACGCCGGCCAGCACCAGGAGCACCGCCTCCTGGTCACGCACGACGCCCCGCACTGCAAGTCCAACGTGGTCTACAAGGGCGCGCTCCAGGGCCAGGACGCCCACGCCGTCTGGATCGGTGACGTGCTCATCGAGAAGACCGCCGAGGGCACCGACACCTACGAGATGAACCGCAACCTCGTCCTCACGGACGGCGCGCGGGTCGACTCGGTGCCGAACCTGGAGATCGAGACCGGCGAGATCGTCGGCGCCGGCCACGCCTCCGCCACCGGTCGCTTCGACGACGAGCAGCTCTTCTACCTCCAGGCCCGAGGCATCCCGGCCGACGAGGCCCGCCGTCTGGTCGTGCGCGGCTTCTTCGCCGAGCTCGTCCAGCAGATCGGTGTCCCGGACATCGAGGAGCGCCTGATCGCGAAGATCGAGGCCGAGCTGGCGGCGGCCGTCTGATGAGCTTCGTAAAGGTCTGCGCGCTGAGCGAGCTCGAGGAGAACACCCCCAAGCGGGTGGAACTCGACGGCACGCCCATGTCCATCGTCTCCACCGACGGGGAGGTGTTCGCGATCAACGACATCTGCTCGCACGCGAACGTCTCCCTCTCGGAGGGCGAGGTCGAGGACTGCATGATCGAGTGCTGGCTGCACGGGTCGGCCTTCGACCTGCGCACCGGCAAGCCCTCCGGTCTGCCCGCGACGCGCCCCGTACCCGTTTACCCCGTAAAGATCGAAGGGGACGACGTGCTCGTCTCCCTCACCCAGGAGTCCTGAGGTATCCATGGCAACGCTTGAAATCCACGACCTGCACGTCTCCGTCGAGGCCGAGAACGGCGCCCGCGAGATCCTCAAGGGCGTCGACCTCACCGTCAAGCAGGGTGAGACGCACGCCATCATGGGTCCGAACGGCTCCGGGAAGTCCACGCTGGCGTACTCGCTGGCCGGTCACCCGAAGTACACGATCACCGGCGGCACGGTGACCCTCGACGGCGAAGACGTCCTGGAGATGTCCGTCGACGAGCGCGCCCGCGCCGGCGTCTTCCTCGCCATGCAGTACCCGGTCGAGGTCCCCGGCGTCTCGGTCTCCAACTTCCTGCGCACCTCCGCCACCGCCATCCGCGGCGAGGCCCCGAAGCTGCGCACCTGGGTGAAGGAGGTCAAGTCCGCGATGGAGCAGCTCCAGATGGACCCGGCCTTCGCCGAGCGCAACGTCAACGAGGGCTTCTCCGGCGGTGAGAAGAAGCGCCACGAGATCCTCCAGCTGGAGCTCCTCAAGCCGAAGATCGCGATCCTCGACGAGACCGACTCCGGCCTCGACGTCGACGCCCTGCGCATCGTCTCCGAGGGCGTCAACCGCGTCCGCGAGAGCGGTGAGGTCGGCACCCTGCTGATCACCCACTACACGCGCATCCTGCGCTACATCAAGCCCGACTTCGTGCACGTGTTCGCGAACGGCCGCATCGCCGAGTCCGGTGGCGCCGAGCTGGCGGACCAGCTGGAGGCCGAGGGCTACGACAAGTACGTGAAGGGTGGCGCGACCGCGTGACACAGCTGCCCGGCCTCCTCGACATCGAGGCGATCCGCAAGGACTTCCCCCTGCTGGATCGTGTGGTCCACGACGGGAAGAAGATCGTTTACCTGGACAACGCTGCGACCTCGCAGAAGCCGCGCCAGGTACTCGACGCGCTGAACGCCTACTACGAACGGCACAACGCCAACGTCCACCGCGGCGTGCACGTGCTCGCCGAGGAGGCCACGGCACTGTACGAGGGCGCCCGCGACAAGGTCGCCGCCTTCATCAACGCGCCGAGCCGCGACGAGGTGATCTTCACGAAGAACGCCTCGGAGTCGCTCAACCTGGTCGCGAACATGCTCGGCTGGGCCGACGAGCCCTACCGGGTCGACCGCGACACCGAGATCGCCATCACCGAGATGGAGCACCACTCCAACATCGTTCCGTGGCAGCTGCTGGCGCAGCGCACCGGCGCGAAGCTGAAGTGGTTCGGCCTCACCGACGACGGCCGGCTCGACCTGTCCAACATCGAAGAGGTCATCACGGAGAAGACGAAGATCGTCTCCTTCACGCTGGTCTCCAACATCATGGGCACGGTCAACCCGGTCGAGGCGATCGTCCGGCGCGCGCAGGACGTCGGCGCGCTGGTGCTGATCGACGCCTCGCAGGCCGCTCCGCACATGCCGCTGGACGTGCAGGCGCTCGGCGCCGACTTCGTGGCCTTCACCGGCCACAAGATGTGCGGCCCGACCGGCATCGGCGTCCTGTGGGGCCGCCAGGAGCTCCTGGAGGACCTGCCTCCGTTCCTCGGCGGCGGCGAGATGATCGAGACCGTGTCGATGCACGCCTCGACGTACGCGCCGGCACCCCACAAGTTCGAGGCGGGTACGCCCCCGATCGCCCAGGCCGTCGGCCTCGGCGCGGCCGTGGACTACCTGACCGCGATCGGCATGGACAAGATCGCAGCTCACGAGCACGCGATCACCGAGTACGCGATCAAGCGGCTCGCCGAGGTGCCCGACCTGCGGATCATCGGCCCCACCACGGCCGAGGACCGCGGCGCCGCGATCTCCTTCGTGCTGGGCGACATCCACCCGCACGACGTCGGCCAGGTGCTCGACGAGCAGGGCATCGCGGTCCGCGTGGGACACCACTGCGCCCGCCCGGTCTGCCTGCGGTACGGAATTCCGGCGACCACGCGAGCGTCTTTCTACCTGTACTCCTCTCCCGCCGATGTCGACGCGCTCATCGACGGGCTGGAGCACGTACGGAACTTCTTCGGCTGACAGGACGAGGACGCTGTGAAGCTGGATTCGATGTACCAGGAACTGATCCTGGACCACTACAAGCACCCGCACGGGCGTGGCCTGCGCGACGGTGACGCCGAGGTGCACCACGTCAACCCGACGTGCGGCGATGAGATCACGCTCCGCGTGAAGTACGACGGCGAGACGCTGACGGATGTCTCGTACGAGGGCAACGGCTGCTCCATCAGCCAGGCCAGCGCGTCCGTGCTCAACGAGCTGCTGGTCGGCAAGGAGCTGGCCGAGGCGCAGAAGATCCAGGCCGTGTTCCTGGAGATGATGCAGTCCAAGGGCAAGATCGAGCCCGACGAGGCCATGGAGGAGGTGCTGGAGGACGCGGTCGCGTTCGTCGGCGTCTCCAAGTACCCGGCTCGCGTGAAGTGTGCTCTGCTGAGTTGGATGGCGTGGAAGGACGCGACGGCCCAGGCTCTGGGCGACGCGGAGAGGAAGACGGCATGACCGAGAACGCGACGCCCGAGGCGTCGACCAAGCCGGCCACCGAGGAAGAGGTCCGCGAGGCCCTCTACGACGTGGTCGACCCCGAGCTGGGCATCGACGTCGTCAACCTGGGCCTGATCTACGGCATCCACATCGACGACGCGAACATCGCCACCCTCGACATGACCCTGACCTCGGCGGCCTGCCCGCTGACGGACGTCATCGAGGACCAGGCGAAGTCGGCGACTGACGGCATCGTCAGCGAACTCCGGATCAACTGGGTCTGGATGCCGCCGTGGGGCCCGGACAAGATCACGGACGACGGTCGTGAGCAGCTCCGCGCGCTCGGCTTCAACGTCTGATCATGCGCCTTCGAGGGCCCCCGGCACGGTCGTGCCGGGGGCCCTCGCTGTTCTCCGGGCCGACAAGTGACGTGCACCGGGAGTTGGCCACGCCGGCCGAATCTTCTCGATGGTCGTCACGGAGTGACGCCGTGAGGGAGAGGACGCCACCTTGAAGAAGCAGCTCGGAATCGCGAGTACCGCGGGGATCGCGGCACTGATCGTCGCCGCCACCGTCATGCCCGCGCACGCGGTCACCTACGGGACCCCGACCATCTCGCTGTCCGCCGGCTACCTGTCGGGATCGGTGGGCGGGGTGGGAGACCAGACCGTCAACGTCACCGTCGGGCAGAGCGGCGCCGACGTCTCCGCCCTCACGGTCAGCGCGTCCGCCTCCAGCAAGTCCTCCGTCGCCGGCACCGGCGACGTCACGGTCACCGGCACCGGGGCGGTGCGCCGGTTGGCCGTCACCGCGCACAGCCGGGGCTACACCAACCTGACGATCAAGGTCACCGGGCTCGGCGGCAAGACCGCCACCAAGACCCTCTCCTACGCGGCCTCCGCCGCCGTCCAGAACCCGGCCGACGCCCGGTACTTCAGCGGCGCCTCGGACTCCTCGGCCGCCGTCGACGTCGGCGGCGGTTACACCGTCGTCGCCGACGACGAGAGCAACGTGCTGCGCCTGTACGACCGTGCCGGCTCCGCCGCACCCGTGCGCACCTGGGACTTCAGCTCCCAGCTCGGTGTCACCAAGGAGGTGGACATCGAGGGGGCGACCCGGATCGGCAACACCATCTACTGGACGGGCTCGCTCGGCAACAACAAGGACGGCGAGTACAAGGCCCCCCGCAACACCGTGTTCACCACGACGGTGAGCGGCTCGGGCTCCGGCACGCAGCTCGCGTACGGGCGCTCGTACAAGAAGCTCCGCGACGACCTGGTGGCCTGGGACGTGGCGAACGGGAACCGGTACGGTTTCGCGGCCGGCACGGCTGCCGGGGAGGCGCCGAAGCAGATCGACGGCTTCAACGTGGAGGGGCTGGAGTTCGCCCCCGGCTCGACCACCACGGCCTACGTGGGCTTCCGCGCCCCGCTGGCCCCGGCCGTGCTCGGTGGCAAGGCCCTGATCGTGCCGGTCACCAACTTCGACCAGGTCCTGGCGACGGGTGCCAAGGCGGCCATCGGATCGCCGATCGAGCTGGACCTGGGCGGGCTGTCCGTCCGTGACATCCGCAAGAACGCGCAGAACCAGTACCTGATCCTGGCCGGCTCCTGGGCCGCCGACGACAACTCGGACCCGTACGCGCTCTACCAGTGGGACGGCGTCCCCGGCCACGCCCCCGTCAAGCGGATCGACCTGCCGACGACCGACCCGGGCGGCTGGGAGGCCATCGTGGACGTGCCCGACCTGTCGGTGGCGGGCGCACGGGTGCAGCTGATCACGGACAACGGTTCCGCGGACCTCTACGGGGACGGCATCGAGGCCAAGGACCTCACGCACCCCGAGTTCAAGAAGTCCCGCGCGGCCTGGTTCACGGTCAACTGACTCGTGATGTGTACGGGTGTACGCAACGATGCGTACACCCGTACACTCGCACGTATGCCCTATGTACTGCTTGCCGCCGCCATAGCCGCCGAGGTCGCCGGGACCACCGCGATGAAGTACAGCGAGGGCTTCACGAGGTTGTGGCCATCGCTGGGCACGCTGCTCGGGTACGTGATCGCCTTCACCCTGCTCGCGCAGACGCTGAAGTCGATGTCGGTGGGTACGGCGTACGCGATCTGGGCGGGTGTCGGCACGGCCGCCATCGCCGCCATAGGCATGGTGTTCATGGGGGAGGCGGCCACCGCCGCGAAGATCGCCGGGCTGGTGCTGGTGATCGCCGGGGTGGTCCTGCTGAACCTCGGCGGGGCGCACTGATGCCGCCGGGCGTACGGCGCTACGACCCCGATCGGCGGCAGCGGATCATCGACGCGGCGATCCGGGTGGTGGGCGCCAAGGGCATCGCGGGGCTGAGCCACCGCAGCGTGGCCGCGGAGGCCGACGTCCCGCTCGGGTCGACGACGTACCACTTCAAGACCCTGGACGACCTGATGGTCGCGGCGCTGCGCCAGGCGAACGAGGGCCTCGTCCCGTCCCTGGCGGTACCGGAGGGCGACGACCTCGCGGGTGCGCTGGCGCGGCTGCTGGGGGAGTTCCTGGCGGCGGACCGGGGCCGGGCCGAGCTGGAGTACGAGCTGTACCTGGCGGCCCTGCGGCGTCCGGCGCTGCGGCCGGTGGCGGCGGAGTGGTGCGAGTCGGTCGTGGCGGCGCTGGCCCCGCGGACCGACCCGGTGACGGCCCGTGCGCTGGTCGCGGTGATGGACGGCATCAGCCTCCAGGTGCTCCTGACGGACACGGAGTACGACGAGCGCTACGCGCACGACATCCTGACCCGGGTCCTGCGGCCCGCGTAGACCGCGTTCGGCCCCGGTCCTCAAAGGCCGGACGGGCTGGACTCGCCTGCGGCGGCGCCTCAAACGCCGGCGAGGCTGGTTGCGCGCGGCGCGCTGCTTCGCCGCCGACGGGGCCGGCATTGCCCTGCGGGCCATCCAGCCGCGCCGGCGTTTGAGGCGAGGGGTCTGGGGCGGGGTCCCGGTCAGGCCAAGGTGCGGATCGTGGTCAGGGCGGCGGTCACCGAGGCCTCGATGTCCCGGATCGGATACAGCACTTCCCGCACCACCCGCTCCCGATCCACCACCAGCGTCAACCGCTTGAGCCGGTTCACTCCCGCCGCCCGGAACGTCGGCAGCCGCAGCGCCGCCGTCAGGCCGAGTTCCGCATCCGACAGGAGCGGGAAGCGCAGCCCCTCCCGCTCCGCGAACTCGCGCTGCTCGTCCGGCCGCTGCGTGGAGACCCCGTGCACCGTGGCGCCGGCGGCCGTGAACTCCGCGAGCTGGTCGCGGTACGTGCACGACTCGAACGTACAGCCCTTCGCGCCCGGGATCCCGCCCCAGCCGGGTGGGTAGGACTCGGTGCGCGCGTAGGCGCTCGGGAAGCAGTACAGGACCGTGAACGGGGTGTCCGCCACCGGGTCGCGCGGCTCGCCGAAACGGTCCGGCAGCAGCAGCTCCGGCACCCGGGTGCCGCGCAGCGCGTGTACCCGCGCCGCTTCCCGCGAGGCCTCCTCCGTCGTCGCCGTCATCTCTCCCTCTCCCAGGATCCAGGCGTCCCCCCAGTCCTGGAGTGCCACCAGGACCGGGATCAGTCCCCGCCCGCGCGGGGTCAGCCGGTATTCGTGCCGCACCGGGCGCTCCTGGTACGGCTCGCGCGTCAGCACCCCGGCCTCGACGAGCAGCTTCAGCCGCTCGGCGAGGACCTTGCGGGACATCCCCAGCTCGCGCTGGAGCTCGTCGAAGCGGTGCAGGCCGCGCGCGGTGTCGCGCACGATCAGCAACGTCCACCAGTCGCCCACGACTTCGAGGGCCTGGGCGATGGAGCAGTCGGCGTCGCCGAGGTGCGTGCGCTGGGCCATGGGACTCCTTTTCCGTTGACCCAAGGCTGTCATGCTGACATAGTCCGTTCCCAAAAGGAACTAACTTCGATCCGACTTGGGGGACACGGGTGTGCTGCAGGGGTTCAAGGACGTACCGAAGGTCGTGTGGCTGCTGGCTGCGGGGATCTTCGTCAATGCCGTCGCCGCTTTCACGATCGTCTTCGTCTTCCTCTACCTGACCGGCCCGCGCGGCCTCGGCGCCGCCCAGGCGGGTCTGCTCGTCGGCATCGGAGGCGTCGGCCTGGTCGCCGGGAACTTCACCGGCGGCTGGTACGGCGACCGCTTCGGCCACCGCCGCGTGCTGCTCACCGCCTCCGCACTCGGTGGCAGCGCCCTCGTCGTCCTGCCGGTGGTCCCCACCGGGCTGCTGGCCGTCTCGCTGCTGCTCGCCCAGTACGCCTCGGGGGTGATCCGCGCCGCCAATTCCGCGCTGGTCGCCGTGACCGTGCCGGAGGGCTCCCGGCGCCAGGCCTTCGCCGTAACCCGCTCCATGTCCAACGCCGGCTTCGCGGCGGGCGGACCGGTCGGGGCCCTGATCGCGACCGGGCTCTCGTACGACTGGCTCTTCGTCGCGGACGGCCTCGGCACCCTCCTCTTCGCCCTCTGGACCGCCCGGGTCGTCCCGGCCCGGGCACCCAGGAGCCCCTCCGCGGCCCCGGACGGGGGTCTGGGCCGCGGAGGGCTCTGGCGGGAGCTGCGCGCGAGGCCGGCCGTCCTCGTGCTGCTCGGCGCCATCGCCGTCATCGACCTCGTCTACCGGCAGCACCTCACGACGTTCCCGGTGTTCCTCGCCGACCACGGCATGGACACCCGCGCGTACGGGCTGCTCATCGCGATCAACGGCGGAGTCATCGTGCTCCTGGAGCTCCCGGCCACCCTCGCCCTGCGCCGGCGCTCCCCGCTGCCCGTCATCGGCTGCGGCCTGGTGCTGGTGGGCGGCGGCTACGCGATGCTGCTGCTCGGCGTGAGCATGGCGACCGCCGCCGCCATGATGGTGCTGCTCACCTTCGGCGAGATCCTCTACAAGACCACCGCCACCGCGTACGTCGCCGACGAGTCACCCGAGTACGCCATCGGACGGTTCCAGAGCCTGTACGCGGGCGTGTCCATCAGCGGTTTCGTTCTCGCCGGACCCCTCGGCGGGGCCCTGTACTCCAAGGCGCCCGGCCTGCTGTGGCCCCTGTGCGCGGCCCTCGGCACGGCCGCCGGGGCAACCGTGCTGGCCATGGGCGTGCGGGAGGCGCGGCGACGCGCGAGACCGGCACATGAGACCGGTTCGCCCAGGGTGGCCGTCGCCGGTTAGGTTTCGGGCATGACTGCTACGCGTACCACCGGCGCCGTCGCCGCCGGACTTGCCACCATCACCGCCGACGGCACCGTCCTCGACACCTGGTTCCCCGCTCCTGAGCTGGTCGCCGAGCCCGGTCCGGCCGGCACCGAGCGCCTCACCGCCGAGCAGGCCGTGGAGCTCCTCGGCGCCGCCGCGGCCAAGGCGATCCGCACGGACGCGGTCCGCGGCGTCGAGGTCGTAGCCGTCCGCACCGTGATCGCCTCCCTGGAGGACAAGCCGCTGGACGCGCACGACGCGTACCTGCGCCTGCACCTGCTCAGCCACCGCCTGGTCAAGCCGCACGGCCAGAACCTCGACGGCGTGTTCGGCCTGCTGACCAACGTCGCCTGGACCTCGCTGGGCCCGGTCGCCGTCGACCAGGTCGAGACCGTCCGCCTCAACGCCCGCGCCGAGGGCCTGCACCTCCAGGTCACCTCGATCGACAAGTTCCCGCGGATGACGGACTACGTCGCCCCCAAGGGCGTGCGCATCGCCGACGCCGACCGGGTCCGCCTGGGCGCGCACCTCGCCGAGGGCACCACCGTCATGCACGAGGGCTTCGTCAACTTCAACGCGGGCACGCTCGGCACCTCCATGGTCGAGGGCCGCATCTCCGCGGGCGTCGTGGTCGGCGACGGCTCCGACATCGGCGGCGGCGCCTCCACCATGGGCACCCTCTCGGGCGGCGGCAAGCAGATCATCTCGATCGGCGAGCGCACCCTGATCGGTGCCGAGGCGGGCATCGGCATCGCGCTGGGCAACGAGTGCGTCGTCGAGGCCGGCCTGTACGTCACCGCGGGCACCCGGGTCACCCTGCCGGACGGCCAGATCGTCAAGGCCCTGGAGCTGTCCGGCGCCGACAACATCCTCTTCCGCCGCAACTCGGTCACCGGCGCCGTCGAGGCCCGCCCGTACAAGGCGAACTGGGGCGGCCTGAACGAGGTCCTGCACAGCCACAACTGACGACCACGGGTCGTCTCACCGAGCGCCCTCCCGCCGCACCGCGGCCGGAGGGCGCTCCGGCGTTCGGCGGGACACCTCCGCGTACGCTCGCTCGATCTCACCCGGGTACCGGCCCAGGCGGAAGCGGACCGGCGGGCCGGGGCAGGTGCTGATGAGGAGCGTGCTCGCCGTACCGCTCCGCGCCCCGGGCCCTGCGGGCCGCCGGCGGCGCCGGAACCGGCAGCGCCCTCCCACCCGTTCGGGTGGGAGGGCGCTGCCGGTGTACGTGGGCGTCAGCTCAGCGGGATCCTGCGGACCAGGCCGGCGAAGGCCTCCTTCTCCGCCTCGGTCAGCTCCACCGCTTCCATCGGGTGCGCGGCGGCGCCGCGCTGGGCCGGGATCACCGCCAGGCCTTCGAAGGCACCCGGCTCGGGGTGGTGGAAGCGGCTGTCCCACAGCATGTGGCCGAGGCCGACGAGCCAGACCAGGGCCGCGACCAGCAGGACGGCGAGGCCGATTTCCTGGGCGAGGGAGATGGAGGGGAACACGCGGTCCTCCAAAAACGTGGATGCAAGATCGGGCGATCGGGCGTGGGGATACTCAACACCCCCAAGCGGCCGATTAGGCGGAGATGTGGTGAGCGTCACGCCAGGGCCGAAAGGCCCTACTTTGGGTCCGCTCAGTCCGTCAGCGACAGCTTGAAGCCCTCGTGGCTGCGGGCGAAGCCCAGACGTTCGTAGAAGCGGTGGGCGGCCGCGCGCCTCTTGTTGCTGGTCAGCTGGACGAGGCCGCAGCCGCGCTCGCGGGCCCGCGCCACGGCCAGCCGCATCAGCGCCGCGCCGAGCCCCTCGCCGCGGCGGTCCGGGCGGACCCGTACCGCCTCCACCAGCGCCCGCTCCCGCCCGTTCTGGCCCAGGCCCGGGATGTACGTCAGCTGGAGGCAGCCGAGGACGACCCCGTCCGGGCCGTCCGACCCGTCCGTCAGGACCAGCATCTCGTTGCGGGTGTCCACCGCGATGGAGGCGAAGGCCCGCTCGCTCGCCCCGTCGACCACGATCGAGGCCGGGTCGACGACCTCGTCCTCGTCGGCGAGCAGGGCGAGTACGGCGGGCAGGTCCTGGCGGGTGGCCTCACGGAAGATCATGCCGGGATTGTGGCAGGGGGTCCGGCCGGGACGGCGCCCGGACCCCCTGCGGCCTGCGGCTACGGGCGGAAGCGCAGCACCTGCGGGTCGTGGTCGCTGTTCTGGGCCGAGAACTCGGCGTTGATGTGCACGCTGTCGTAGGTGAAGTTCTTGATCGAAGGGCTGGTCAGGATCTGGTCCAGCACCTGCGCGTTGCCCTGGTAGACGTACGAGTAACGCTCCGCCTTCGGCAGCGACTTGATCGCCGGGTACAGGGCGCCGCCGTCGGTGAGCGCCTGCGTGGTCGCCGAGAACTCGAAGTCGTTGATGTCACCGAGGACGAGGACGTTCGCGTTCTTCTCGGCCGCCAGCAGCTCCTTGACGAAGCCGTTCACGGCCTGCGCCTGGAGCAGCCGCTTGGCCTCCGAAGAGCGCACCGGCGGCTGGTGGTGCGAGGTCAGGCCCTCGTCGCCGCCCTTGGAGCCGAAGTGGTTGGCGATCACGAAGACGGTCCGGCCGCGGAAGACGAACTCGCCGGCCAGCGGCTTGCGGCTGTCGGCCCACGCCGGGTTCGCCGGGTCGATCCGGCCGGGGGAGTGGGTGAGGGCCGCGTGGCCGTTCTCCCGCACCACACCGTTCGCGGTGGTCGCGTCGCCCGCGGCGCGGTCGGTGAAGGAGACCCGGGCGGGGTTGAAGAGGAACACCTGGCGGATGTTGCCGCCGGGCTCGCCACCGTCCTTCTTGTCCTCCGGGTTGATGGTGCGCCACTGGTACGCCGGGCCGCCCGCGGCGGCGATGGCCGCGGTGAACTTGGTCAGCGTCTGCTCCGCGGAGACGGTGCCGTCGTTCTTGGCGCCGTTGTCGTCCTGGATCTCCTCCAGGGCGAGGATGTCGGGGGAGGCGAGGTTCTCGACGACCGCCTTGGCCAGGTTGTCGAACTTCTCCTGCGGGTCGGTCGGGTCGAGGTTCTCGACGTTGTACGTCGCCACCGCGAGCTCGCCCGGGCTCTGCGCCTTGGTCTTCTCGGGGGCGAGGGTGCCGGCCTTGACGGTGCCGAGGGTGCGGGCCACCAGCGTGTAGCCGCCGAACTGGTTGAAGTCCAGCGGGCCTTCGGTGGTGCCGGTCAGCCGGTCGCCGACGTTGGCCACGGGGAAGGGCTGCTGCGCGAGCGGCGCGAGCTGCTGGATCTGGAGGCGGCCGGTGTTCTGGGACTCGTACGAGCCGTAGACCGTGCCACCGCGCTTGGCCGGGTTCTCCCAGCCCTTGACGGTGACCCACAGCTCCGCGTACGGGTCGGTGGCGCCGACCACGCGCGAGGTGCCGATCGCCACGTTCATGCCCTCGAGGGACTCGTAGTAGTCCAGGGCGTAGCGGGAGGGCTCCAGGGTCAGGCCGTTGATGCTGCCGGCGGCGGCAGGGTCGCCCGCGGGGGCGTATTCGGCGGGCACCGAGTACTCGTTGATCTGAACGGCCTCGGGCAGGGCGTTGCCCGAGGAGACCACGGTGACGGTCGGCTTCGAGATCTGGGTCACCGACTGGTTGCCGGAGTTCAGGCCGCCGGGGACGTACTCGCCGACCGTGCCGGAGACCTTGACCGCGTCGCCCACGGCGACGGTGGGGACCGAGTTGGTGAAGACGAACACGCCTTCGCTGGTGGCGTCGTTGTCGTCGGCATCCGGGTCCTGGATCCAGAAACCGCGCGAACCGTAGGTGCGGACGCCCGTCACGATGCCCTCGACGCCGGCGACCTGCTTGCCGGCCAGCGGGGATATCCGGGTGGTGCCCTGGATGTCGTGGATGCGTATCGGATCGGCGGACACGGCGCCTTCGGCCGCGTCGGCGGAGCCCGCGAGCAGGCCGGTGGCCAGTGCGGTGGCGACGAGGGCCGCGACGGCGGCGGAACGGGGATGCGAGGAGCGCATGGTCGGGAACTCCGGTGTGGGATGAGGGAAATGCAGAAGGGGGGGTGGGCATGGGGCTCCGCGAGGGGTCGCCCCCTGGGATCCCGACATGTCTACGCGCGTCAATTTCCTGTGTGGCCGGCAAAGTTGTCAAGCCCTCCAGGGAATACGCCGGTTGACTGTGGGATGAACCAAAGGTGATGGGGCGCCAGGTGCGCCCGAAATGCGTCTACGCTGGGGCTTCCGTCCGGCCGGCCGCCCGGTCGGCGGGCGCCCCGGCGCGGCCCGCCCCGGCCCGCCCCCGGCCACCCCGGCCGCCCCACAGCGTTCGCTTCGCGAGGAGAACCGCCCCATGTCCGCAGAGCCGCACCCCACGCTGCCGCCGGTACGGCTGCCCGCCGATGCGGAACTGGCCCGCGACGCCCTCGGTGCCCCGCTGTTCGCCCGGGCCGTACGGCTGGCCCGCTGGGCCGGACCGGACACCCGCGTCGAGTTCGGCGGCGAACTCGCCGGCGACCAACTGCCCCTGGCCGCCCGGGCGCTGGGCCTCGACACGTCCGAGGAGGACTCCGTCGTCCACGCGAGCCAGGCCTGGCGGGTGGCCGTCGACACCGGACTGGTCGACGTGACCGAGCCGGAGGAGGCATCGGAGGAAGCGGAAGCCCGGCCCGGCACCGCCGCGCCCGGCGAGGACCTCGCGCTGGTGACGGGCGGTGCGCCCGCCGACGTGCTCGACCTGTGGCTGGCCGCCCTCGACACGGTGCTCGCCGACGCCGCAGTACCCGACCTGGACGACCTCGTCGACGCGCTCGACGCGGGCGGCGAGATCGACTTCGACCGGCTGAACTGGAACCCGGGCCGCGAGGCCGACTTCCTCGACGGGGTCCTCGCCAACCTCTACCTGCTCACCGTCGCCGAGGGAGGGACCGCGGACGGGCCGGTTCCGCTGCCCGTGCTCGCCGCGTCGATGGTCGTGCCCGACGGCATGGGTGAGCCGACCGACGCCGTACTGGAGCAGGTCTCGGACGCGATGATGAGGCTCGACGACCAGTTCCGGCAGCTGGAGCCGATCGGGTTGGTGGAGTACCAGCCCGTCGACGAGGCCCTGATGACGGAGGCCGAAGAGCAGCCGGGGAACGCGGACGGCGGGGACGAGGAGGACGTCTCCCGCTACGGGATGGTCCGGCTGACCCCGCTCGGCCGGTACGGCATCCGCGCACGGATGCTGGAGGCCGGGGTCGAGGCCCCCGCCGTCGGCGACCTCTCCGGCAAGGGCGCCGACGCGCTGCTGGACGGGGTCGCCCGCTACCCGGAGGGCGCCGCGCAGGCCGAGATCGAACAGTGGCTGGCCGGCCGTGAACTGCCCGGCGCCGTCGCCGAACTGCTGGCCGCGGCGCGCGGTGACGACGAGGGCGCCCCGCTGCGCCGGCTGCGCTGCCAGCAGGCCCTCGCGCCGGCCGGGCCGGAGGCGGAGCCCGTGGTCCGTGCGGTGCTCGACGACCCGGAGCTCGGCGGGCTCGCCCGGGTCTGGCTGGCCGAACACGGGGTGGTCGACGTACCGGCGCCGGACGGGGCCATGGTGTTCTGGCTGACGGTCGACACGATCGCGGCCCAGCTCGCCGCGGACGGGGAGACGGAGGAGCTGCCCCTGCTGATGGAGACCCTGACCGCCCACCACACCGGCTTCTTCGACCAGGCGTGGCGGGTGGACCACCCCGCGACCGCGGACGTCCTGGAGGCGATGGGACGGCTGCACCCGGACAAGAAGACGGCGAAGGAGGCCCGGAAGGCGGCGTTCAAGGCGCGCTCCCGGCAGTCCTGACCCGGGCCGGCCCCGGGGTGGTCGTCCCGGGGTGGAGTCGACGGCCCCGGGGTGGTCGTCCCGGGGCGGAGCCGACGGCCCCGGGGTGGGAGTTCCGAGCGGCCCCGAGGTTCCCGGGCACCCCCTTTGCATGAATATGCGCTTTGGTGCATACTCTTTCCATGTCCAAGGTCCTCACATCCCTGCCCGCCGGCGAACGCGTCGGCATCGCCTTCTCCGGCGGCCTCGACACCTCCGTCGCAGTCGCCTGGATGCGCGACAAGGGTGCCGTCCCGTGCACCTACACCGCCGATATCGGCCAGTACGACGAGCCCGACATCGCCTCGGTGCCCGGCCGCGCCAAGACCTACGGTGCCGAGATCGCGCGCCTCGTCGACTGCCGCGCATCGCTGGTCGAAGAGGGCCTGGCCGCGCTCACCTGCGGCGCGTTCCACATCCGCTCCGGCGGGCGCGCGTACTTCAACACGACGCCGCTCGGCCGCGCCGTCACCGGCACCCTGCTCGTCCGGGCGATGCTCGAGGACGACGTGCAGATCTGGGGCGACGGCTCGACCTTCAAGGGCAACGACATCGAGCGGTTCTACCGCTACGGCCTGCTCGCCAACCCGCACCTGCGGATCTACAAGCCCTGGCTCGACGCGGACTTCGTGACCGAGCTCGGCGGCCGCAAGGAGATGTCGGAGTGGCTGCTCGCCCACGACCTCCCCTACCGTGACAGCACCGAGAAGGCGTACTCCACCGACGCCAACATCTGGGGCGCCACCCACGAGGCCAAGACCCTGGAGCACCTCGACACGGGCGTCGAGACCGTCGAGCCGATCATGGGCGTGCGGTTCTGGGACCCCACGGTCCAGATCGCCACCGAGGACGTGACGATCGGCTTCGACCAGGGCCGCCCCGTGACGATCAACGGCAAGAAGTTCGCCTCCGCCGTCGACCTGGTGATGGAGGCCAACGCCATCGGCGGCCGCCACGGCATGGGCATGTCGGACCAGATCGAGAACCGGATCATCGAGGCCAAGAGCCGCGGCATCTACGAGGCCCCGGGCATGGCCCTGCTGCACGCCGCGTACGAGCGTCTCGTCAACGCGATCCACAACGAGGACACCCTCGCGCAGTACCACAACGAGGGCCGGCGCCTCGGCCGCCTCATGTACGAGGGCCGCTGGCTCGACCCGCAGGCGCTGATGGTGCGCGAGTCGCTCCAGCGCTGGGTCGGCTCGGCCGTCACCGGCGAGGTCACCCTCCGGCTGCGGCGCGGTGAGGACTACTCGATCCTCGACACCAAGGGCCCGGCGTTCAGCTACCACCCGGACAAGCTGTCCATGGAGCGCACCGAGGACTCCGCGTTCGGTCCGGTGGACCGGATCGGCCAGCTCACCATGCGCAACCTCGACATCGCCGACTCGCGGGCCAAGCTGGAGCAGTACGCCGGTCTCGGCCTGATCGGCACCGGCAGCCCCGCCATCGGCGCCGCCCAGGCCGCCGCGACCGGGCTGATCGGAACCCTGCCGGAAGGCGGCGCCGAGGCCATCGCCTCCCGCGGCGAGGTCTCCGGCGAAGAGGAGATGCTGGACCGCGCCGCGATGGAGTTCGGCACGGACTGAAGCACGACTTGAAGCACGGCCTCGGCCGGTTCGGCACCCCGTGGTGCCGGGCCGGCCGTTTCCGTTGCCGTGGATTCGACCGGCTCGGTGTCCGTGGTGTCGGCGGCATGGGTGAGTCTTCGGGCAAGCTGTCGACAATGCGCCGTTCCTGGTGCGGAGTTGGCCATTCCGCCCACCGGAAAGGGGTCGGCTCCGCTTCGCGGGTAGTTCAGCCGCCGTTCACGTGCGGGCGGGAGCGTGTGCGCCGACACCCGCACGACAGGCGCACCACCTCCCCACCCCTGGAGACCCGATGCCGCTCAGCCGTAGAGACTTCACCGCCCGCACCGTCATCGCCGGTGCGGGAGTCGCCCTCACCGGGACGGTCGGCGCACTCGCCACCGCCCCGGGAGCGCTGGCGGCCGAGGAGGGCGAGCAGCGCGACGAGCGCGGGCGGCCCTGCGAGCCCGGCTACGGCCCCCTCGTCCCCGACCCGGCCGGCATCCTCGCCCTCCCGGCCGGATTCTCGTACCGGGTGATCACCCACAGCGGGGTCACCAAGCTGGAGTCCGGCGAGATCACCCCGTCCAACCACGACGGCACCGCCGCCTTCGCGGGCCACCGAGGGGTCACCCTCCTCGTCAACAACCACGAGCTCAAGGGCAAGCGGTCGAACTGGGCCCACCCCGTCCCGCTCACCGAGGGCCTCGTCTACGACCCGGCCGCGGCCGGCGGCTGCACGGTCGTCGAGGTGCGCCGCGGCGGCGAGGTCGCCGAATGGGTGGGCATCGCCGGTACGTCGACCAACTGCGCGGGCGGCGCCACCCCGTGGGACACCTGGCTGACCTGCGAGGAGACCGAGGACCTCGCCGGCAAGAACGGCATGACCAAGGACCACGGCTACGTCTTCGAGGTCGACCCGCACGACAACCGCGCCAACCGCGACCCGCAGCCGATCAAGGCCTTCGGCCGGTACGCCCACGAGGCCGTCGTCATCGACCCGCGCCAGGGCCACGCCTACCTGACCGAGGACGCCTCGGGCCCCAACGGGCTGCTCTACCGCTGGACCCCGCCGGCCGGCTTCCGGCACGGGCGCGGCAAGCTCCGTACGCTCGCCGCCGACGCGGGAGTGCTCCAGGCCCCCAAGTGCACCGACAGCTCCGGCCTGTTCGTGGACGACCTCTCGCGCGCCACGAAGATCGGCACCGTCTACGGGGTCGACTGGGTGGACGTGCCGGACCGCGACGCGCGGACGGTGCCGGTGCGCAAGCAGTTCGCGGACGGCACGGTGACGCGCGCCCGCAAGCTGGAGGGCATGTGGTGGGCGGACGGCGGCGCGTACTTCGTCTCCTCGTACGCCCGTGAGGAGAGCCCGGGCGCGGCCCACGACGGCCAGGTGTGGTTCTACGACCCGAAGCGACGCACCATCCGGCTGACCGTGCTCCTCGGGGTGAACGCCGACCCGTCGGTGGACGGCGGTTACGACGGCCCCGACAACATCACCGTGTCCCCCTACGGCGGCCTCGTCATCGCGGAGGACGGCTCGGGGCTCCAGCACCTGTTCGGCGCGACCGAATCGGGCCGCACCTACCCCCTCGCCCGCAACGAGATGAACATGGGGACGGCCGAGGTCCCGGAGTACTCCGAGTTCACCGGTGTCTGCTTCTCCCCGGACGGGCGCACCCTGTACGCCAACATCCAGGACCCGGGCATCATGCTGGCCATCACCGGGCCGTGGCGGCGCACGCGCTGACGCCTTTCGGCGTCGGCCCGGCGGCTACTGGGAGGCGGCGAGTTCCGCGCGGGAGGCCTCGGCCCACTCGGCGAGCAGGAACTCGTACGCCTCCGAGGGCCACTCGCCGTCCACCCGGGTCTCGACAAGGTGCCGTATCGCCTCGTTCGCCTCGGCGGCGGACGGGCGGGCGGGCCCCGCGGGGGTGAGTGACTCCTTCATGCGTTCAAGGCTACGGGCGGGCACTGACAGCCACCTCCGGATTACGCGTGGCATCCATCACCCGGGACGCCCCTCGGTGGCTCCATGTGCCCGCCCACCTGCTCAGAGTGCCTCTGCGGCGGCCTTGACCATGCCGCGCACTGTGCGCGACTTCACAAACTGGCCCATGGCCGTCATCTCCCACTCGCCGGAGAACTGCTTGATCAGCTTCGCCATCATGACCCCGGTCTGCGGCTCGGCGCCGGTGAGGTCGAAGCGCACCAGCTCTTCCCCGCTCGCCCCGTCGATCAGCCGGCAGTAGGCCTTGGCGACATCGGTGAACTTCTGACCGGAGAAGGAGTTGACCGTGAAGACCAGGCCCGTCGTGTCCGCGGGGAGCCGGCCCAGGTCCACGACGATCACCTCGTCGTCGCCCGCGCCCTCGCCGGTGAGGTTGTCACCCGAGTGCTTGACGGCGCCGCCCAGGATGGACAGCTTGCCGAACCAGCAGTGGTCGATGTGGTTGCGCTGCGGGCCGTAGGCGATCACGGACGCGTCGAGGTCGATGGCGCGGCCGCCGAAGGCCGGCTCCCAGCCCAGGCCCATCTTGACCTGCGAGAGCAGCGGACGGCCGCCCTTGACCAGGGAGACGGTCTGGTTCTTCTGGAGGCTGACCCGGCCCTTGTCCAGGTTGATCTTCCCTCCGGCGCCCGCCGGGGCGGCCGCGGGGACCGGGGCGGGCGGTGCGGGAGGCGCGGCCGGGGCGGGCGTCGTGGCGCCGCCGAGCCAGGGGGAGGCCGGGTAGGAGACGGGCGGGGCCGGGGGCGCGGCGGGCGCCGGGGGCGCGGGCGGGGCTACGGGCGCCGCGGCCGGGGCCGGTTCCTCCTCCACGGAGACCCCGAAGTCGGTGGCGATGCCGGCGAGGCCGTTCGCGTACCCCTGGCCGACCGCGCGCACCTTCCACGCGCCGCCGCGCTGGTAGACCTCGACGACGACGAGCGCCGTCTCCGTGCCCAGCTGCGGCGGGGTGAAGGTGGCGATCACCGAGCCGGCGTCGGCGTTGCGCACGGTGGCGGTGGGCTCGATGCCCTGGAAGGTCTGCCCGGCGGCATCGGGGCTGGCCGTGACCACGATCCGCTCGATGCCCGGGGGCAGCGCGCCGGTGTCGATGGTGATCGAGTCCGGCGCCGCACCCCCGCCGGACCGGTATCCGACACCGGGCCCGGAAGGCTGGTTGAAGAAGATGAAGTCGGCGTCGGAACGCACCTTGCCGTCTGCCGCGAGGAGCAGGGCCGACACGTCGAGGCGCACCGGCGCGGCCACGTCCACCGTCACGCGGACGGCATTGAGCGGCAGGTTCGAACCAGGGGTCATTGCGGTCATGTCGGGAGAACGACCGGAAGGGCTTTGCCGTTCCCTTACCCGGCGCGAGATTTCAGCTCCGGTTACGGGGGTGGTTGCGCGCGACGCGCTCGTTGCCGAACTTGTACGAGCCGGTCCAGCGGGCCATCACGAGCTGTGGGTCCCCGGCTTCCACTTCGGTCAGGAACTTGTCGGCCCGGCTCCCGCGCAGGGTGGCCGCCTCGCGGCCCCGGTGGGTGATGACGACGGAGTCGTCCCTGTGGCGTTCGTACGAAAAACCGTGCGGCTTGGGCATACCCCGGAGCGTGCCCCGCGGGGGGCGGGGCGGGCAACGGGTTTAGCGGCGGCGGCGGCCTGCCACGGCCCCGGCGCCTGCCACGGCCCCGGCCCCGGCGCGGGTGCCGGGGCCGGGGCGCACGTTCGGCTCAGCCGCCCGTCACGCGGCGCGGGAGGCCCAGCGGGTTGGCCTCGCGCAGCTCCGCCGGGAGGAGGGCGTCGGGGACCGACTGGTACGCCACCGGCCGGAGCCAGCGCTCGATCGCGGTCGCACCGACCGACGTCGAGTGGGAGGTCGCCGCCGGGTACGGGCCGCCGTGGTGCTGGGCCGGGGCCACCGCGACGCCGGTCGGCCAGCCGTTGACCACGATCCGACCCGCCAGTTCCGTGACCTGCCCGATCAGCTCGGCGGCCGGACCGGGCGCGCCCGCGGTCTCGGCGGCCGACAACTGGAGGGTGGCGCTCAGGTTCCCGGGGAGCAGCCCGAGCACCGCGCCCGCCTCGCGCTGGTCGGCGTAGCGGACGACGACGGTTACCGGGCCGAAGCACTCCTCCAGCAGGACCTCGTACGCCCCTCCCTCGGCGCCCTCCAGCAAGCGCCGCGCGGGCACGGTCAGGTACCCCGCGCCGACGGTGTGCTCCCCGCCCGAGCCCGGGGTGACGGGCGTGTCGACCCCGGACAGAGCGGCCCGCTCGCGCACCCCCGCGATGAAGTTCTCGCGCATCCGGTGGTCGAGCAGCACCCCCGGCTCGGTCTCCCCGAGCGCCTTGGTCAGCGCGCCGGTCAGCCGGTCGCCGTCCGCGCCCTCGGGCACCAGCACCAGGCCGGGCTTCACGCAGAACTGGCCGACCCCGAGGGTGACCGAGCCCGCGAGTCCGCCGCCGATCTCCTCCGCGCGCTCGGCCGCGGCCGCCGGGGTGACCACGACGGGGTTGAGGGAGCCGAGTTCGCCGTGGAAGGGGATCGGCACGGGTCGTGCGGCGGCCGCGTCGAACAGGGCCCGCCCGCCCCGGACGGAACCGGTGAACCCGGCCGCCGCCACCAGCGGGTGGCGGATGAGCGCCAGCCCGGCGTCGAACCCGTGGACCACGGTCACCACGTCGGCCGGGAGTCCGGACTCGACCGCCGCCCGGCGCAGCAGCGAGGCGCACAGTTCCGAGGTGGCGGGGTGGTCTGGGTGCGCCTTGACGACCACCGGGCAGCCGGCGGCCAGGGCGCTCGCGGTGTCCCCGCCCGGGACGGAGAAGGCCAGCGGGAAGTTGGAGGCCGCGTACACCGCGACCACGCCGAGCGGCACCCTGTAGCGGCGCAGCTCCGGGCGCGGCGGGCTGAGCGAGGGGTCGGCGCGGTCGATGCGGATGTCGAGGTACGCCCCCTCGTCCACGGCGTCGGCGAAGGCGCGCAGCTGGCCGGTGGTGCGGGCGAGTTCGCCGGTGAGCCGGCCGGGGCCGAGCGCGGTCTCCGCGTCGGCGGCCTCGATGACGTGGGCGGCGGACGCGTCGAGCAGTGCTGCGGCGGCGCGCAGGAAGGCGGCGCGGGCGCCGGCGTCGGCGAGGGCCCCACGGGCCGCGTGGGCGGCCCGTACGGCTCCGTCCACCTCCTGGGACGTGGCTTCCACCGCAACCTGCTCGCGCTGCTTCCCGGTGCGGGGGTCCACACTCCAGACTGGTGTCGTTGTCATGGCCCGCTGCCTCCTGGATCGTTCAGTATTCTGAACGCCGTTCCGGTGGATGAATGATCACATCTGCTGCGGACTCTATTTCCGCGTCCTCCGCGTGACAAGGGGCGATCGGATGCGGCCGGAGGCGACCAGAGGGGAAGCGCGCCCATGACGACGACCGAGACGGGGCCACCGGCCCAGGGGACGGCGGCGCAGGGGACGGCGGCGCAGGGGACGGCGGCGCAGGGGACGGCGGCGCAGGGAGCGCCCGGTCAGGGAGTCCCCGGTCAGGGGGCGGCGGTCAAGTCGGCGGTCCGGACCGTCCTGCTGCTGGAGCACTTCGCGGCGCGGCCCGGGCTGCACAGCCTGGCGGACATCCAGAACGACCTCTCGCTGCCCAAGTCCAGCCTGTACATGCTGCTGCGCACGCTGGTGAACCTGGGGTGGGTCGAGACGGACGCCACCGGCACGCGGTACGGCATCGGCGTGCGGGCCCTGCTCGTGGGCAGTTCGTACATCGACGGAGACGAGGTCGTCGCCGCGGCCCGGCCCACCCTGGACCGGCTCTCCGACGACACGACCGAGACCATCCACCTGGCCCGGATGGACGGGACGAGCGTGGTGTACCTGGCCACCCGCCAGTCGCAGCACTACCTGCGGCCCTTCACCCGGGTGGGACGGCGGCTGCCCGTGCACTCGACGGCGCTCGGCAAGGCGCTGCTGGCCACGCACACGGACGAAGAGGTACGGGCGCTGCTGCCGCGGCGGCTGGAGGCGGTCACCGAGCACACCGTCACCGACCGGGAGCGGCTCATCGAGGAGCTGGCGCTGGTCCGGGAGCAGGGGTACGCGGTGGACCGGGAGGAGAACACGCTCGGGCTGCGCTGCTTCGGGGTGGCGATCCCGTACCGGACTCCGGCGCGGGACGCGGTGAGCTGCTCGGTGCCGGTGGCCCGGCTGACGCAGGGGCACGAACAGGTCATCAAGTCGGCGCTGTTCGAGGCGAGGGACCGGCTGTCGGTGGTGACGCGGCGCATGTGAGGCGGTGGAGGGGGAGGTTCCTCCCCCGCCCGGGGGAGGCGGTTCCCCTTGGAGGGGGAGGTGGTGGGGCGGCGTGCGCGGGACCGTTGAGTCATGACCACACGAGCAGTTCACCCGAGGCGCGCGGCGCGGCCGGAGCCGCAGCCGCAGCCGCAGCCAGAGCCGCAGCCAGAGCCGCGGCCGGAGCCGGAGCCGGAGCCGGAGCCGGAGCCGGAGCCGCAGTCCCAGCCCCCGTCCCGGCAGCCCCATCGGTCGACCCGTGTCCTTGGGGCCCGGCGGCAGATCCTGCGGGCGGCCGCCCTGGCCGCCACCGTGCCCTACCTGGCGCTCAAGACCGCCTGGCTGTCGGGGAGCCGGATCGGCATACCGGACGGCAGCGTGCTGCTGGATCCCGAGCCGTTCCTGATGGCGGCGAATGCCGTCACGGTGGCCATGGACGCCTGCGTGATCCTGCTCGTGCTGGTGTTCACCCGGCCCTGGGGCATGCGTGTGCCGGCCTGGCTGCTGGCCGTCCCCGTGTTCGTGGCGACCGGACTGCTGACCCCGATCATCACCGGGTTCCCGGGTCAACTCCTCGTACGCCTGCTGGGCTTCGGGGAGGGTGCCGCCGCCAAGGCGGTGCGCGAGCCCTTCCTGGACCCCTGGGTGTTCAACGTCGTGTACACCGGATTCGCGATCCAAGGACTCGCCCTGGCCGGGCTGTTCGTGCCCTATGCGCGGGAGCGCTGGGGCCGGCGCTGGCAGGGCGTGCTGGGGCAGAGGCTGCCGTCGTCCACGGGGGTGGTGGCGGCGGCCTCGGCAGCGGCCGGCCTGGTGGTCGGGGCGGTGCACGCCTACTGGGCCTTCGGGGGTACGGCGGGGCTGGGGGCGGAGCGGGCCGCGGCCCATTCGGCGGAGACGGCCGTGGTGACCGTGGTCCACGGGGCGTGCGCACTCGCCGCCGGCGCGGGGGCCCTGCTCCTGGCCCGCGGGGGGATGCTGCGGGCGCGGTGGCCGCTCGCCCTCGCCTGGGTCGGCGCGGGGGCCACCCTGGCCTGGGGGGCCTGGATGCTGACCGCCTCGCTGGGGCCGCAGCTGGACGGAGGTGAAGGCCCCCCGGCAGCAGCCTTGTTGACCTACGCTGGCCAGATGATCACCGGATCCCTCGCCGCCGCAGTCCTCACCCGGTTCCTCATATCCCGTCGAGAAGGGTGATGCGCGGCCCGGGCGGGCTGCCGGCCGGTCGGGCGCGGCTGCGGTGGGTGCACCTGATCCTCGGCGGGGCCCTGCTGATGCCGTACTTCTTCGTCGCGGAGGTGGTGGTCGGCATGGCGGCCGGCGGGGTCAACGCCCTCAACTCCTTCCCGCTGGCCCTCGCCTCCTACGCCGCCGCCCTGCCGCTGGTCGCGGCCACCGCCGTCTTCGGGCTGGTGCGGCCGCTGTCGGTGACGGCAGTCCGGGCCATGTGCGGGGTGCCGGGGGACCGGCTGGCGGAGGGGCCGGCCAGATCCTGGGCCGCCCGGGGGAGGACCTCCGCCTGGTGGACCCTGCACCTGGGGGTCGGCGCGGTGGTCAGCGGGCTGACGCTCGCGGTGCCGCCCATGGGCGTCGTGCTGATCGTGCTGCCGTTCGTGAGCGGGCTGAGGGAAGCGGACCTCGGGTTCGGGTGGTTCGCCACCGACGCCCAGCCGTACCTGGCACCGCCGGCCGGGATCGGCCTGCTGGCGGCGCTGGTCCTGCTCGCAGTCGGGGCCGGGGCGCTGCTGGCGCGGATGGCACCCGTACTGCTCGGGCCGACCGCGGCGGACCGGCTGGCGGCAGCCGAGGAACGGGCCGCGGACCTGGCCGTGCGCAACCGGCTGGCCCGGGAGCTGCACGACGCGGTCGGGCACGCGCTGAGCGCCGTCACCCTGCAGGCGGTCGCCGCCCGGCGGGTGCTGGACCGCGACCCCGAGTTCGTGCGGGAGGCGCTGGCCGCCATCGAGGACACCACCCGGCGGACCGTGGGTGAGCTGGACGCCGTACTGGGCCTGCTGCGAGACGGGGACCCGACGCGGCCGGACGCCGCGCCGGCCCCCACCCTGGCCGCCGACCTCGACGGGCTGCTGGCCCGCACCCGGGCGTCCGGCACCACCGTGACCGCCGACCAGGACCCCGGGCCCGTCCTGGAGTGGGCGCAGCTGCCGGCGATCGCCTCCCGCGAGGCCTACCGGATCGTCCAGGAGGGCCTCAGCAACGCACTGCGCCACGGCTCCGGCCCGGTGGAGCTGCGGATCCGCGTACACGAGGGGGAGAACCCCCGACGAGAGGGAACGCACCGTGAACTGGAGATCACCATGACCAATCAGCCCGCCGCGCCCGACGGCCGGGAGCTCCGTACGACCGGGGGCCGGGGCCTGCGCGGCGCGGCCGAACGGGCCGCGCTGCTCGGCGGTGCCATCGAGGCGGGCCCGCACGAAGGCGGCTGGCGGCTGAAGGCCGTCCTCCCGCTGGGGGAGGGGGCCCGATGACCGCGCCGGGCCGGCCCCCGCTGCGGATCGTGCTCTGCGACGACGAGCGGATGGTCCGCACGGCCCTGCGGGTCATCCTCGAAGCCGAACCCGACCTGGAAGTGGTCGGCGAGGCTGCCACCGGCGCCGAGGCGGTCCCGCTGGTCCGCTCGCTGGCCCCCGACGTCGTGCTGATGGACGTCCGCATGCCCGAGATAGACGGGATCCGGGCCACCGAGCAGATCCTCGCCACGATGCCCGAGCCGCCCCGGATCGTGGTCGTCACCACCTTCGAGAACGACGCCTACGTCTATGACGCGCTGCGGGCCGGTGCCTCCGGCTTCCTCCTCAAGCGCGCCGACCCCGACGAGCTGATCGGGGCGGTCCGGCTCGTGGCCCGAGGCGACTCCCTGCTCTTCCCCGCCGCCGTCCGCTCCCTCGCCGCGAGCCAGGCGTCCGGTACCCCGTCCGGCACCGCGCCCTGGGTGTCCCGGCTCACCGAGAGGGAGGCCGACGTACTGCGCCTGATGGCCACGGGACTGTCCAACCACGAGATGAGCGAACGCCTCGGGGTCGGACCGCAGACGGTGAAGACCCATGTCGCGGGGGTCCTCACCAAGACGGGCTCCCGCGACCGCACGCAGGCGGTCATCGCGGCCTACGAGGGGGGCTTCGTCATGAAGAAAAGCTGAGAACCCGGCCACAATCGGGGCAGAGCGGAACGCCCGGAGCGGCTGGGACGTCCTTCTGGGGGATGAACAAGACGATCAGGCGTGCGTCGGTCTTCTGTCTGCTCCTGGTGCTGGCCCTGCTGGTCCGCGTCACCTGGGTGCAGGCATACCAAGGCCAGGCCCTCGCAGACGACGAGCACAACCGGCGGAACCTCATCGGGATGTACGAGAACCCGCTGGGCAACATCATCGTGGGCGGGGAGGCGATCACCGGCTCGGTGAAGACGGGCGGCAAGGACTTCGGGTACAAGCGGACCTACACCGACGGCCCCCTCTACGCACCGATCACCGGCTACAGCTCCCAGGTCTACGGCACGAGCATGCTGGAGGGCATCTACAAGAACATCCTCAACGGCTCCGACAGCCGGCTGAAGACCATGCTGGACACGCTCACCAACAAGCGGGCCGCCCCGGGCAACGTCCTGACCACCATCGACAAGGACGTGCAGAAGGCCGCCTACGACGCCCTCCAGGGCAAGCAGGGCGCCGCCGTGGCCATCGACCCCGCGACGGGCGAGATCCTCGCCGTGGTGAACAACCCCTCCTTCGACCCCGGCCGCATCGCCGGATCCAACGACGAGGAGGCCTGGGCGGAGCTCTCCGCCGACAACGGCAAGGCCATGGAGAACGTGGCGCTGCGCAAGCCCCAGGCGCCCGGCTCCACCTTCAAGCTGGTCACCCTCGCGGCGGCGATCGAGAACGGCCTCGTCACGAACCTGGACCAGCCGACCGGCACCCCCGACCCGTACACGATCCCCGGCACCCGCACCCTGCTGCCCAGCGAGGCGGGCTCCGCGGCCTGCAACAACGCGTCGGCGCGCACCGCGCTGCGGCTGTCCTGCAACAACGTCTTCGCGGAGCTCGCGCACAAGCTCGGCCAGGACAAGATGCGGGCCATGGCCGAGAAGCTCGGCTTCAACACGCAGATCGACACCCCGGTCCGCACCAATCCGCCGAGCAAGTACCCCTCGAAGAAGATGTCCGTCGACCAGGTCGCGCAGACGGGTATCGGCCAGTTCGACGTACAGGCCACCCCGCTCCAGATGGCGATGGTGACGGCGGCGATCGAGAACGGCGGCAAGCTCGTCGCCCCGCACATGGTCTCCGAGGTCACCGACGCGAGCGGCACCGTGCTGCAGAGCTTCAAGGACCCGAAGTCCCAGCAGGTCATGAGCGAGAAGACCGCCTCGATGATCCGGGACGCCATGAGGACGGTCGCCACCGAGGGCGGCGGCAAGCCAGCCCAGGTGTCGGGCGCCGAGGTGGGCGGCAAGACGGGTACCGCCCAGCGAGGTGTCAACAACAGCCTCTCCCCGCTGGCCTGGTTCACCTCGTACGGAAAGGCGGGCGGCAAGCAGATCGCCGTGGCCATCGTGATCGAGAACTCGGACACCGACCGCTCCGAGATCGGCGGCGGCAAGCTGGCGGCCCCCATCGCCCAGAAGATGATGGCGGCCTGGCTCAAGAAGTAGCCGTGGCCGAAGAAGTGGGCAGGTCCGACGCGCCGGGAACCGACACGGGTCCCGGCGCGTTCCCCTTCCCATGATCAGGAGCGCGCAACCCGCCGACCTCGACGCCATCGCAGCCCTCCACGCCAGGGCCCGGGCCACCTACTACCAGGGCCACATCCCGGAGCAGGCCTACGCCGGCGATGCCGAGCTCACCCGCACACGGGAGGCCTGGTCCCGGGCCGTCGCCCGGCCCGCCGCCCAGGGCCGGGTGCTCTGCGCCGAGGAGGACGGCGAGGTCACCGGGGTCGCCGCCTTCCTCACCGCGGACGGCGAGACCACCCTGACCCAGCTCCACGTCGATCCGGTCCACTGGCGCCGAGGTACGGGTGCCGCCCTGCACGGGGCCTGCCTCGACGCCTGGCGCCGCGCCGGAATCAGCCGGGTCCGCCTGGAGGTCTACGAACACAACCTGCGTGCCCAGGCCTTCTACGCCCGCCACGGCTGGCTCCCCGCCCCGGCGGCCGGCCGTACCGGCTCCCACCGCACCCTCTGGCTCACGGTGTCGCCGTCCGGGGAATGAGACGCCCCGGCGAGTGGTTGAAGCGGAAACCGTTCACAACCGGAGAGAAGAAGGAACATGCGCGTCGAGATCTGGAGCGACATCGCCTGCCCGTGGTGCTACATCGGCAAGGCCCGCTTCCACCAGGGGCTGTCCGAGTTCGCCCACCGTGACCAGGTCGAGGTCGTCTTCCGGTCGTTCGAGCTGGACCCCGGCGGCGCCAAGGGCGTGACCGCACCCGTCCTGGAGATGCTCGCCAAGAAGTACGGCCGCACCCTGGACGAGGCGCGCGCCATGGAGGAACACGTCGCGTCCACCGCCCGGGCCGAGGGGCTCGACTACCGCACCGACGGCCGCGACCACGGCAACACCTTCGACATCCACCGCCTGCTGCACCTGGCCGCCGCCCGCGGCCGCCAGGAGGAGCTGCTCGACCTCGCCTTCCGGGCCAACTTCGCCGAGGTCCGCTCCGTCTTCGACCCCGAGGTGCTGGTCGCCCTCGCCGTCGAGGCCGGGCTGGACGAGGCCGAGGCCCGTGCCGTCCTCGCCGACGACTCCGCCTACGCGGACGAGGTGCGGGCCGATGAGCGCGAGGCCGCCGAACTGGGCGCGAACGCCGTGCCGTTCTTCGTCCTCGACCGCCGCTACGGGATCTCCGGCGGGCAGCCGGCCGAGGTGTTCACCCGGGCCCTGGAGCAGGCGTGGGCCGGGCGCGAGGTCGAGGAGCCGACCGCCGCCGAGGCGTGCGAGCCCGACGGGGCGTGCGAGGTCCCCCAGGTATAAGGATCACTTGGAGTGGGCGCAGAAAACTCGGCAATGGACTTTGGGTCGCGGCCGGCGCAGAGTTGACGGCATGGATCTTTCGATCGCCGAAGCGACCCGTGCCGAGTTCGCCCACTCCACCGTCTACCTCAACACCGCCACCTGCGCGGTGCTCCCGCGTTCCGCCGTCGCCGCCGTACGAGGGCTGGCCGAGGCGGCAGCGGCCGGACTCCCCGCCGGATTCGGCGACTTCGACCGAGTGAACCGGGTCCGGGCCGCCTTCGCCAGGCTCGTCGGCGTGGACGCCGGGCGCGTCGCCATCGGCTCGTCCGTCGCCACCCACGTCGGCCTGGTCGCGGCATCGCTGCCGCCGGGCGCCGAGGTCCTGTGCGCGGAGGGCGACTTCGCCTCCGTCATCAACCCCTTCCTGCTCCGTGGAGACCTCAAACTGCGCTTCGCGCCGCTCGAAGCCCTCGCCGAGGCCGTCGGCCCGGACACCGCCCTGGTCCCGGTCAGCGCCGTGCAGTCGGCGGACGGCAGGATCGCCGACCTGGCCGCCGTTCGCGCGGCGACGGCGGCGCACGGGGCCCGGATGCTCGTGGACGCGACCCAGGCGGCGGGCTGGCTCCCCTTCGACGCGTCGCCGTACGACTACACCGTCACCGCCGGCTACAAGTGGTTGCTCGGCGGCCGAGGCGCCTCCTACCTCACCGTGTCGCAGGAGGCCCAGCAGTGCCTGGTCCCGCTGCACGCCGGATGGGTGGCGGCCGAGTCGATGTGGGACGCCACCTACGGCCCCATGCCGCAACTGGCCGCGGACGCCCGCCGGTTCGACGAATCCCCGGCCTTCCTCGCCTACCACGCGGCCGAACCCTCGCTGGCCCTGCTGGAGCGGATCGGCATCGAGGCCGTCCACGCCCACGACACCGCCCTGGCCGCCCGCTACCGGGCCGGCCTCGCCCGCCTCGGCCACGAGCCCGTGCCCGGGGAGGCCGCCATCGTCTCGGTGCCGGGTCTCGCCGACCGCGGGCCGGCCCTGCTGGCCGCAGGCATCGCCACCTCCGCCCGAGCGGGCGCCCTGCGGGCCTCGTTCCACTTCTACAACACAGAGGCGGACGTGGACCGGCTCCTCGACGCCCTGTCCTGACCGCTACCGCTACTGCTACTGCTACTGCTACTGCTACTGCTACCGCGCCCGTACGGCCGCCCAGGCCGACTCCGCCGCGGCCAGTGCCGGCTCCGGCTCGGCCCCCACGGCAGCCGCGAGCGCCGTCAGGGAGGCGCGGACCACCGGAAGCGAGGCCGCCGGACCGTAGTGGTTGACCCGGATCATCTCCCGCGCCAGTGCCCCGCCGCCCGCGGCGAGCGGCGCCGCCGGGTCCGCCACCAGGGCCTTTGCCACCACCAGCGAGGCATCCTCCGCCCGCAGGGTGGTGGCCACCGGCGCGGCCTCCGCCGCCCGGCCCACGTACGGGGCGAGCCCCAGCAGGGCGGCCCCCGCGCGGGTCGCCGCGGCGGCGGCAGCGTGCCGGGCCGTCACCGCGGACAGGCCCTCGTCCGCGATCCGGTCCAGGCAGGCCTCCAGCGCCAGCATCTCCAGCTGCGCGGGGGCGTGCGGCAGCGCCCCCCGCCCGGTGTCGATCCAGCGTTCCTTCCAGTCGAGGAGCGAGAGGTAGGAGCGGCGCGGAGCCGCCGGGTTCCCGGCGAACCGGGCCCACGCACGGTCCGAGACCGACACCGCCGACACCCCGGCCGGGCCGCCCATCGCCTTCTGCGCGCCGATCACGCACAGGTCCACGCCCCACGCGTCGACCAGCAGCGGCTCCGCGCCGACCGAGGCCACCGCGTCCACCATGAACAGCGCGCCGTGCTCCCGTACGGCCTCGCCGATCTCCGCGACCGGGTTCGTGTTCCCCGTCGCCGCCTCCGCGTGGACCAGCGAGACGAAGTCGATCTCCGGGTGCCCGGCCAGCGCACGCGCGACCTCCTCGGCCGTCACGGCGGTGTCGAAGGGGACCTCCAGGTCCACCACGCCCGCCCCGCAGTCGCGCAGCCAGTTGCCGAACGTGGTCCCGTACGGCCCGGTGACCACGTTCAGCGCGGTCGAACCGGGCCGGGCGCCCGAGCGGATGCACCCCTCCAGAGGCAGCAGCGCCTCGCCCTGGGTGATCACCACGTCGTGCCGAGTGGAGAGCAGCTCCGCGACCCCCCGTTCGATCGACGCGAAACGCTCCGCGGTCAGCGGCGGGAGGTCCAGGAGGGGGTGGGACACGTGGGGGCTTCTCTCTTCGTCCGGGGTGTCCGGATACGTCCGGCGATACCTCCAGAGCCTACCGAGCACGCGGTTACAGTGCCGACATGAGCGATGTGCTGCACGTGAAGGGGCGGGTCCTCGTCGGTCCCGACGAGGTCCGCGACGAGCTCTGGGTGATCGGCGGGAAGGTCTCGTACGAGCGCCCGCGCACCGCCCGCGAGGTCACCACGGTGACGGGCTGGGCCCTGCCCGGTCTGGTCGACGCGCACTGCCACGTGGGGCTCGACGCCCACGGCGCGGTCGACGCCGAGACCGCGGAACGCCAGGCCCTCGCCGACCGCGACGCCGGCACCCTCCTCATCCGCGACGCCGGATCGCCGTCCGACACCCGCTGGGTCGACGACCGCGAGGACCTCCCGAAGATCATCCGGGCGGGCCGGCACATCGCGCGCACCCGCCGCTACATCCGCAACTACGCGCACGAGATCGAGCCGGCCGACCTCGTCGAGTACGTGGGCCGCGAGGCCCGGCGCGGCGACGGCTGGGTCAAGCTGGTCGGGGACTGGATCGACCGGGACGCCGGGGACCTCACGGCCTGCTGGCCGCGCGCCGAGGTCGAGGCCGCCATCGCCGAGGCACACCGGCTGGGAGCCCGGGTCACGGCCCACTGCTTCGCCGAGGACTCGCTGCGCGACCTGGTCGAGGCGGGCATCGACTGCATCGAACACGCCACCGGCCTCACCGAGGACACCATCCCGCTGTTCGCCGAGCGCGGGGTGGCGATCGTTCCGACGCTCGTGAACATCGCGACCTTCCCGAAGCTGGCCGCCGGCGGCGAGGCGAAGTTCCCGCGCTGGTCGGCGCACATGCGGCGGCTCCACGAACGGCGCTACGACACCGTCCGCGCGGCCTACGACGCCGGCATCGAGGTGTACGTGGGCACCGACGCGGGCGGCTCCCTGCCGCACGGCCTGGTCGCGGCCGAGGTCGCGGAGCTGGTCAAGGCCGGGATCCCCGCCCTGGACGCCCTCTCGGCCACGGCCTGGGCCGCACGCGAATGGCTCGGCAGGCCGGGCCTCGCCGAGGGCGCGCCGGCCGACCTCGTGGTCTACGGCAGCGATCCGAGGACCGACGTGCGGGTGCTCGCCGAGCCGCTGCGGGTGGTGGTGAACGGCAAGGTCCGCTCCTGAGCGCCCGGTTGACGGCAGACGTGACATCCGCGCAACCCGGTCGTTGAACATGCCCCCGTCTGGGACGGAAGTGAACCCCCGTTCCTCACGAGACGTGAAGAATCGAAAATGCGCCCGGAAACCACCCTTTGGGGTGAAGTGACGCCAGGTGCCCACCCGTTCACCCACAGTGCGTAAAGATTCCGAGGGTAGAGGCCGTCGGCGCCCGCGATGTCCCCCATTGGCGGCGTGACGGCACCCATCTCCTCGGGGGTTCCACCACCTTGAACCGCAATACCTTCCGCATGCCCGCGGCCGTCCTCCTCGCCACGGGAGTGGTCGCCCTGCTCACCGCGCCGCCCGCCTTCGCCACGGGAGGCGGCGAGGGCAAGGCGGGCGCCGTCGTCCTGAGCGCCGGACTGGACGTCGGCCTGCTCAACAAGACCGTGCACGTCCCGCTGAAAGCGACGCTCAACGAGGTGAACGCCCCCGCGACGGCGCAGAAGACGGCGCTGACCGTCACCCTCGACGGGGTCGAGGGCGGAGCGCCGGTCAGCGTGCTGCGCGCCGATGTGGCCACCTCCAAGGCGACCGCCGACAAGAACCGGGCCGAAGCCGAGGCCAACCTCGCGAAGGCCAGGGTGCACGTGCCGGGCCTGCCCGCGCTCTCCCTCATCGAGGTGGAGAAGGTCACCTCCAAGGCCGTCTGCGAGGCCGGGAAGCAGCCGGTGGCCACCTCGAACGTCCTCGGGACGGTGACCGCGCTCGGCAAGAAGACCACCGTGACCGCCGGTGGCCCCGCGACCAAGGTCGAGGTCCCCGGGGTGGGCCTGGTCACCCTGGAGCTGTCCGGCACGCGGACCACCTCCACGACGGCCGCGGCGACCGCGCTCCGACTGAAGGTGTCCGTGAACCCGCTGGAACTCAACGTGGCCGAGGTGGAGGGGGAGATCGTGCTGGCGGAGGCGCACTGCGAGTCCCCGGCCGCGCCGGCGCCGAAGCCCGACGTCAAGCCGCAGACCACCGCCGCCACCGCCACCAACGCCAACCTCGCCGAGACGGGCGGCGGTTCGCCGACCCCGTACGTCGCGGGCGGCGCGCTGGTCCTGCTCGGCATCGGGGCGACCGCGCTCGTCGTGACCCGGCGCGGCCGCACCTCGTGACGGGCCCACGGGTCACCGGGCGGCGTGCACCAACCCCTGCTTGTCGGCTCCGCGCGACAGCACGGCGGCGCTGACCTGCTTGTCGACGGCCGCGTACGTGGACTGCTTGGCCGCGCCCAACTCCGGGTCGGCAGGAGCGCAGGAGGCGCAGACGACACGGAAGGGCGGGTTCATGTCCGAGTACTGCGTGAGGTACTCGGCCTTGGTCACCTCCCAGCGGCCGGGGTGGGCGGCCGCCGGGGCGAAGGTGAAGCGCGGGATCGAGGACATGTTGCCGCGCGCCTTGTCGGCCTCGTAGAAGCTGGCGACCTGGTCGCCCATGCCGTAGACGACCCAGGTCCCGTTGACCTTCTCGTACGGCTGCGGCACGTGGTTGTGCGTGCCGAGGATCAGGTCGAGGTCGGGGAGCCCGTCCGGGCCGCGCGAGGCCGTGAGTGCCTGCGCCAGTTCGAGCTGCTGTTTGTCCGGGGCCGTCTGCCACTCGGTGCCCCAGTGGACGCTGAGGACGACGACGTTCGCGCCGGCCGCCCGGGCGGCGCGGGCGTCGGCGATGATCCGGTTCTGGTCGAGCAGGTTGACGGACCAGGGCTTGCCGGCCGGGACCGGGATGCCGTTCGTCCCGTACGTGTAGTCCAGCTGGGCGACCTTCGCGCCGCCGGCCGAGAGCACGGCCGGGGCATTGGCCTCCTCGGCGCTGCGGGCCGAGCCGACGTGCTTGATGCCGACCCTGTCCAGATGCTCCAGGGTGCGGACGAGGCCGTCGTAGCCGTCGTCCAGGGTGTGGTTCGAGCCGGTCGAGCAGCTGTCGTAGCCGGCGTCCTTCAGGGCGTCGGCCAACTGGTGCGGGGCCTTGAACGCGGGGTATCCGGTGTAGGGGCCGCCGGGCCGGCCGTACGGTATCTCGTGGTGGCATATCGCCAGGTCGGCCGCGGCCACCAGGGGCTTGACCCCCGCGAATATCTTGCGGAAGTCGTGGCTCTGGCCGCTGCCCTGCGCGTCGTCCGCGGCCCGCTGGACGATCGACGGGTAGGGGATGATGTCGCCGGTCGCCACGAGCGTGAACGGCTTGGCACCGGCGGGCGTCTTCGCACTCGCCTTGCCCGTGCCCGCCCCGCCCTGCTCGGCCCCGAGCCGCTGCTCGCCGGCGTCCTTGCCGTGGTCGAACAGGCTCGGCCCGGCCAGGACCCCGCCGGCCACGGCCGCCACGGCGACCGCGGCCAGGCCGGCTTTCACCTTCGTGTTCATTTCCGCCCCCCGGCGTTTTACCCGCTGATGCCAAGATCATCGCCTACCTCGGCTCCCCCCGCCAACGGAGCGCCGGCCTCCGGATGTCCCCGGCATCGCGGGTCGCCAGGCGCTCAGCCTGCGGTCAGCGCCAACGCGTGGTCGAAGGCCTGGAGCAGACGCCCCGTCGTCGCCCGGTCCCGGACCGCCAGGCGGAGCCAGGAGTCGTCCAGGCCGGGGAAGGTGTCCCCGCGGCGGACCGCGAAGCCCAGCGCGCGCAGCCGCCTCCGGACCTCCGCCGCGCCCGCCATCCGGATCAGGACGAACGGGCCCTCCGCCACACCCACCACCGACACCTCGTCGAACTCCGCCAGGCCGGCCAGCAGGTGTTCCCGGTCCACCGCGATCCGCCGGGCCGCGGCCTCCGCCTCCGCCAGCGCCGACGGGGTCACGCAGGCCTCCGCCGCCACCAGCGCCGGGGTCGACACCGGCCACAGCGGCTGCGCCGCGGCCAGCTTCGCGATGACCTCCGGCTCGGCCAGTACGTAGCCGATCCGCAGGCCCGCCAGCCCCCAGGTCTTCGTCAGGCTCCGCAGCACCACCAGCCCCGGCACATCGGTCCGCCCCGCCAAAGCCTCCCGTTCGCCGGGGACGGCGTCCATGAACGCCTCGTCGACCACCAGCGTCCGCCCCGGCCGGGCCAGCGCGGCCAGCGTCGCCGCCGGGTGCAGGATCGACGTCGGGTTGGTGGGGTTGCCCACCACCACCAGGTCGGCCTCCTCCGGCACCGCCGCAGGGTCCAGCCGGAATCCGTCCTCCGCCTTCAGCAGCACCCGCTCCACCCGGTGCCCCGCATCCCGCAAGGCCGCCTCCGGCTCGGTGAACTGCGGATGCACCACCACCGGCCGCACGGCCCCCAGCGCCCGCGCGATCAGTACGAACGCCTCCGCCGCCCCGGCCGTCAGCAGCACCCGCTCGACCGGCAGCCCGTGCCGCGCCGCCACCGCCGCACGCGCGGACCGGCCGTCCGGGTACGCGGCGAGATCCCCCAGCGAGGCGGCGATCCGCTGCTTGAGCCACTCCGGGGGTGTGTCCGACCGCACGTTCACCGCCAGGTCCACCAGCCCCGAGCCCGCGTCGATCACCTCCGCGTCCCCGTGGTGCCGCAGGTCGTGCGCCTGCGCCGTCGCGACCGCGCAGGTCGCCGCCACCGACCGCCGCTTCGGTACGAGGAGTTCGCCGCCCGCCGCCAGCGCCGCGGCCTCCGCCACCGAGGGGGTGCCGGCCGCCGTGCGCGCCGCGTCCGAGGGGTGCGGCACCGTGATCGCGGCCAACTGCTCGGCGGGATAGCCGACCAGCGGTACGCCGAAACGTTCCGCCGCACCCGCTATCCCCGCCTCGGCCGCCTTCGACTCCACCGTGGCCAGCGCCGTCACCGCCTCCGAGGTCAGCCCGGCCCCGCGCAGCGTCTCCTCCACCAGGGCGCAGACCTCCGCGACGGAGACCCCCGCCCGTCCGCCGACCCCGACCACCAGCCGCGTCACGTACTCGCCCACCGGGGATCCTCCCTCCGTATCGTCAACAATCCGCCGCTCGCCACCCGCGCGCGGACGTGCGCGCGGCGCGGGGAGTCGGTATTCAGGGCCACATGGCCGTGATCGTGGCGTTGGGTGCGTTCCTGATGACGCTGGCGGGCGGATGGGCGGCGCAGCGCGTCACCGACCGCCGCCACCTCGTGCTGGGCCTCGCCGGCGGGCTGATGCTCGGCGTGGTCGGGCTCGACCTGCTCCCCGAGGCCCTGCACGCGGCGGGCGAGGAGTTCCTCGGCGTCCCGCTCGCCCTGCTGCTCTTCGTGGCCGGGTTCCTCGTCGCGCACGTCGCAGAACGGCTCCTGGCCGTACGCCATGCCTCGCACGGCGCCGAGAACGGCCATGGCCACCGCGTCCCCCAGGTCGGCCTCACCGCGGCGGCGGCCATGGTCGGCCACAGCCTCGCCGACGGCGTGGCCCTGGGCGCCGCCTTCCAGGTCGGCGGAGGGATGGGGGTGGCCGTGGCGCTGGCCGTCATCACCCACGACTTCGCCGACGGGTTCAACACGTACACGCTGACGAGCCTCTACGGCAACGACCGCCGAAAGGCCCGGCTGATGCTCTTCGCGGACGCCGTCGCCCCCGTAGTGGGCGCGGCGTCCACTCTGCTGTTCACCCTTCCGGAGGAACCCCTCGGCGCGTACCTCGGCTTCTTCGGAGGGGTCCTGCTGTACCTGGCCGCCGCCGAGATCCTGCCCGAGGCCCACCACAAGCACCCCGCCCTGTCCACGCTGCTGTGCACCGTGGGCGGGGTGGCCGGGATCTGGCTCGTGGTGGGCATCGCGGACTGATCTCACGGCCGGCTCGCCGCCGCTTCCACGAACCGGTGCGCGACGGAAGGCTCCGCCGCCCAGTGCGTGTGCAGGTAGCTGGCGTGCACACCGTGCTGTACGAAGCCCTCGACGCGGCGCTCCGGGTGCGTGAACCCCCACGCGGGGGCCGCACCGGCACCCGGCTCGATCACCGTGCGGTGGAACTCGTGCCCGCGCAGCCGGGTCCCGGCGGCCGCGAGCGGGCTGTCGGACACCGCCACGGCCTCGCGGTAGCCCAGGGTGAGGCGTTCCGACATCCGCGCGTCGGCGTCGAGCACCCCGCACATGGGCTTCCCGTCGAGGGACCGAGCGAGGTACAGCAGCCCGGCGCATTCGGCCGCGACGGGGCCGCCCCGCGCGGCGAAGGCCGCCACGGCCGCGCGGAGCGGCTCGTTGGCGGACAGCTCGGGCGCGTACACCTCGGGGAACCCGCCACCGATCACGAGGCCGGCCGTCCCCTCGGGGAGAGCCTCGTCCCTGAGCGGGTCGAACGTGACGACCTCCGCGCCGGCGGCTTGCAGCAGCTCGGCGTGCTCGGCGTACGAGAACGTGAACGCGGCCCCGCCCGCGACGGCGACGACCGGTCGTCGGCTGGGGCTCCGCCCCAGACCCCGCGCCTCAAACGCCGGCGGGGCTGGATATGGCCGATGCCGTCCGTCGGACGAGGCCGGGGGGGTGGCGCCCGACGGGCCGGAGTGCCCGGAGGGCACTTCCAGCCCCGCCAGGGGGTACCTCCCAGCGGTAGCCGGGGGAGTTTGAGGCGCGGGGTTCGGGGCGGAGCCCCGAGTGCCCGCCAGGGCACCTTCCGGCGACCAGGCGACGCAGTCCAACTCCGGGGCCGTACGGGCCAGCGCCAGCAGGGCCTCCAGGTCGCACCCCGCCCGGACCTGCTCGGCCAGCGCCGCGACGGCGGCCACCGCGTCGGCCCGCCGCTCGGCGACCGGCACCAGACCCAGGTGCCGGGACGGCGCGGCCACCTGAGGAGCACGCCGCAGGACGCCGAGCACCGGCATCCCCGCCTCCTCCAGGGCCTCCCGCAGCATCGCCTCGTGCCGGTCGGAGCCGACCTTGTTCAGGATCACTCCCCCCAGCCGCACCTGCGGGTCGAAGGACGCGAAGCCGTGCACCAGCGCCGCCACCGAACGCGACTGCGAAGAGGCGTCGACCACCAGCACCACCGGCGCCCGCAGCAGCTTCGCCACCTGCGCCGTCGACGCCAGCTCGCCCCGGCCCGCCGCCCCGTCGTACAGCCCCATCACGCCCTCGACCACGGCGAGGTCGCACCCGGAGGCCCCGTGCGCGAACAGCGGGGCGACCAGCTCCGGCCCGCACATGAAGGCGTCCAGGTTGCGCCCCGGGCGGCCGGTGGCGAGCGCGTGGTAGCCGGGGTCGATGTAGTCAGGACCGGCCTTGTGCGGGGACACGGCGAGGCCGCGTTCCGAGAAGGCCGCCATCAGGCCCGTGGCGACGGTGGTCTTGCCGCTGCCGGAGGACGGTGCGGCGATGACCAGCCGCGGCATGTCGAACGAGGTCACCACTCGATGCCCTTCTGGCCCTTCTGACCGGCGTCCATCGGGTGCTTCACCTTGGTCATCTCGGTGACGAGATCCGCGAACTCCACCAGCTTCTCCGGCGCGTTGCGGCCGGTGATCACCACGTGCTGGGTGCCGGGACGATTCCGCAGCACCTCGATGACCTCGTCGACGTCGATCCAGCCCCAGTGCATCGGGTACGCGAACTCGTCGAGCACGTACAGCCTGTGCGTCTCGGCGGCCAGATCGCGCTTGACCTGCTCCCAGCCCTCCTTGGCGGCCTGCTCGTTGTCGAGCTGCGCGTCCCGCTGGACCCAGGACCAGCCCTCGCCCATCTTGTGCCAGACGACCGAGCCGCCCTCGCCGGAGGCGCCGAGCACCTTCAGCGCGTTCTCCTCGCCGACCTTCCACTTCGCCGACTTGACGAACTGGAACACCCCGATCGGCCAGCCCTGGTTCCACGCGCGCAGCGCCAGCCCGAAGGCCGCCGTGGACTTGCCCTTGCCGGGGCCGGTGTGGACGAAGACGAGCGGACGGTTGCGGCGCTGGCGCGTCGTGAGTCCGTCGTCCGGAACGACGGTCGGCTGTCCCTGCGGCATTACGCGGCCCTCCTGGAGACGCTGTTGGGTGACGCAGTGTGGGTCACTGCGGTACGTACGTTCTTCACGAGCCCGGCGAGCGAGTCGGCCCGCAGCCCGTCGAGCGTGACGGCGGGCGCCCCGAGGTCGGCGGCCAGCACCCCGGCCAGCCCCAGCCGGACCGGCCCGGACTCGCAGTCCACGACCACCGACGCGACGCCCTCCGCGGCCAGCAGCCGGGCACTGCGCCCCGACAGCTCGCGCGGGTCCCCGCCGACGGCCCCGGCCGACGTGGCCCGGCCGTCGGTGACGACCACGAGCAGCGGGCGGCGGCTCGGATCGCGCAGCCGCTCGATCCGCAGCACCTCGTGCGCCTTCAGCAGCCCCGCGGCGAGCGGGGTGCGGCCGCCGGTCGGCAGCTGCTCCAGCCGGACCGCGGCCGCGTCCACCGAGGAGGTGGGCGGCAGCGCCAGCTCGGCGCCGGAGCCGCGGAACGTGATCAGGCCGACCTTGTCCCGGCGCTGGTAGGCGTCCAGCAGCAGCGAGAGCACGGCCCCCTTGACGGCGCTCATGCGCTGCCGGGCCGCCATCGAGCCCGAGGCGTCGACGCAGAACAGCACGAGGTTGCCCTCGCGGCCCTCCCGCGTCGCCTGCCGCAGGTCGTCCTTGCGGATGACCAGGCCGCGCCCGGCCCGGCCGCGCGCCTTCTGGTGCGGGGCGGCCGCGTGCACGGTGGCCGCCAGGTGCAGCTTCGTCAGCTGGCCCCGGGGCCGCTGCGAGCCGGTGGTCCGGCCGTGGGCGGTACGGGCCCGCGAACGCCGCCCCGCCGCGCCCTCGCCGAGCCCCGGCACGCTCAGCACCTTGGCGCGGAACGGGTCGGAAGCCCGTACGGCGGCCTGCTCGGGAGCAGCCGCGCCGCCGCCTCCTTGGGCGGAGGGCTGCGGGGTGTCGGGCCGCTGCTCGGGGGTCTCGGAAGGGGCCTCGGCGGGCGCCTCGGGGGCCTCCGCCGGGCCGCCGCCCTCGGGGCCGCCGCCCTGCGGGGGTACGCCACCGCCTCCTTCGGGGCCGCCGCCGTTGTCGTCCGGCCCCTCCGGCTCCGGATCGGGCTCCGGCTCCGGCTCCTCGTCGGGGAACCGGTCGAGGATCTCGTCCAGCTTGTCCTCGTCCAGGCCCGGCGCGTCGAAGGGGTTGCGGCGCCGCCGGTGGGGGAGCGCCAGCAGGGCCGCCTGCCGCACGTCCTCCTTGCGCACCTCGGTCCGCCCGGCCCAGGCCGCCAGCGCCGTCGCGGTCCGGGCCATCACGATGTCGGCCCGCATGCCGTCGACCTCGAAGCCGGCGCAGGTCGCGGCGATCTGGAGCAGCGCGTTGTCGCCGAGCGCCACCTTCGGGAGCAACGCCCGAGCGGCCACCACCCGGGCGCGGACCTCGTGTTCGTCGCCCGCCCAGCGGGTCGCGAAGCCCGCCGGATCGTCCTCGTACGCGAGCCGGCGGCGCACCACCTCCACCCGCTGGGCGGGCTCGCGGGAGGCCGCGACCTCGACGGTCAGCCCGAACCGGTCGAGGAGCTGCGGGCGCAGCTCGCCCTCCTCGGGGTTCATCGTGCCGACGAGGAGGAAACGGGCGGCGTGGCGGACCGAGACGCCCTCGCGCTCCACGTACGAGGCGCCCATCGCGGCGGCGTCGAGGAGGAGGTCGATCAGGTGGTCGTGGAGGAGGTTCACCTCGTCCACGTAGAGGATGCCGCGGTGGGCGTCGGCGAGCAGCCCGGGCTCGAAGGCCTTCACACCTTCGGAGAGGGCCCGCTCGATGTCGAGGGCGCCGACGAGGCGGTCCTCGGAGGCGCCGACGGGCAGCTCCACCATCCGGGCGGGGCGGGCGTCGCCGGCCCCGGGCTCGTGCGGGCCGTCGGGGCACGCGGGATCCGGCGCCGCCGGAGCGCAGCTGAACCGGCACCCGGGGACGACGTCCACCTGCGGCAGCAGGGCCGACAGGGCGCGCACGGCGGTGGACTTGGCGGTCCCCTTCTCACCGCGCACGAGCACCCCACCGACGGCCGGGCTCACGGCGTTGAGCAGGAGCGCCAGCCGCAGGTCGGTCTGGCCGACCACTGCGGTGAACGGGTAGGGCGTGCTCATGCGTTGCTCACTCCTTCTGTACGAGTGCGGGTGCGGGTACTTCCGGTCGGTGCGGGGTGGCCGGGGGCGCGGGTGCCGCTGCGCGGAGCTGCTCCCCGCCCCGCCCTTTCACCGTTTCCCGGGGCTCCGCCCCGGACCCCGCGCCTCAAACGCCGGCGAGGCTGGAATTGCCCTGCGGGCAATCCAGCCCGCGCGGCGTTTGAGCGCACCGGGCGCGGAGCGCCCGGGTCTTTCAGCCGCGCCGGCGATTGAGGCGCGGGGTCAGGGGCGGAGCCCCTGGGAAAGGGCGAAGGGCGGGTAGGGGAACTGCCCCGCAGGGTCCCGCCCGTCACGGCGCGCCCGGCGGGAGGAACGGCAGGCCCGCCGGGGCGCCGCTCTCGATCAGCCGAAGCAGCGCATGCGTATCGGCGTGCTCCTCGATCAGATCGCCCAGCAGGTCCAGCTGTTCCTCCCGCAGCGCGGAGAATGACGTGTCCGGCGCCGGCACGAAGCGGCGCCCCGCAGCCGAGGCCACCTCCCGGAGGAACGCCCGGCGGAAGCCGTCCGACTCCAGCGAGCCGTGCCAGTGGGTACCCCACACCGATCCGACCCGGCACCCGTCCAGGAACGGCTCCCCGCCCAGGACTTCGGCCACGCCGTGGTGGATCTCGTACCCGTCCACAGGCTCGCCCAGCGCGGAACCCGAGGGCCGGGCCAGGGTCTTCTCCACGGCGAAGCGCACGCGGACCGGCAGCAGCCCGAGGCCTTCCACCTCACCGGCCTTCGACTCGACCTCGTCCGAGATCCGCTCGCCCAGCACCTGGAACCCGCCGCAGATGCCCAGCACCGGCCGCCCCTCGGCGGCCCGCCTCGCGAGCGCGTCCGCGAGTCCGCGTTCGCGCAGCCACTCCAGGGCCTTCACCGTGCCGCGGGTACCCGGTACGACGACCAGGTCCGCGTCCGCCAGCTCCTCGGCCCGGTCCACGAACCGGACCACGACCCCCGGCTCCGCCGCGAGCGCGTCGACGTCCGTGAAGTTCGACATCAACGGCACCGCGCACACCGCGACCCGCAGCACGTCCTCGCCGACCGGCGGGGCGACCACGGACTCGCGCACGGCACCCCGCAGGGAGACCCGCAGGCCGTCCTCCTCGTCGATGCCGAGCCCGTGCTTGAAGGGGAGCACCCCGTACGTCGACCGGCCCGTCAGCCCGCGCAGCATCTCCATGCCCGGCTCCAGCAGCGAGACGTCGCCCCGGAACTTGTTCACCATGTAGCCGGCGATCAGCGGCTGGTCCTCGGGCGACAGCAGCGCCGTCGTACCGAAGAAGGACGCGAAGACCCCGCCCCGGTCGATGTCCCCGACCACGACCACCGGGAACCGCGCGGCCCGCGCGATCCCCATGTTCACGATGTCGGTCCGGCGCAGGTTGATCTCGGCCGGACTCCCCGCCCCCTCGCAGATCACGGCGTCATACGTGCCCCGCAGCTGCTCCAGGCAGTCCGTGACGATGCCGAGGAGCTGTTCCTGCCGGCCGCCGTGGTAGCCGCGGGCGCTCATCTCGCCGACCGGCTTGCCCAGCAGCACCACCTGGCTGCTGCGGTCGCTGCCGGGCTTGAGCAGGACCGGGTTCATCAGCGCGGTCGGCTCCACGCGGGCCGCCTGGGCCTGCATGGCCTGGGCGCGCCCGATCTCGGCACCCTCCAGGGTCACGAAGGAGTTCAGCGACATGTTCTGCGCCTTGAAGGGCGCCACCTTCACGCCCTGGCGGACCAGCCAGCGGCAGATGCCCGCCGTGACCACGCTCTTGCCCGCGTCGGACGTGGTGCCCGCGACCAGCAGTCCGCCGCCGCGCTTCGCGCCGCTCATGCGCGTCCCCTCCGTGCTCGTGATGTACGTGCCACCAACGTCCGTGCCGCGACACAGGCGCCCAGCGCCAACCAGGTCACCCGCCGTGACAGCCGTACCGCCCGTTCGATGTCGGCGACCTCGACGGGCCGCCCCGTCCCGCCGTTGAGCACGGCCCGGTGCTCGACCCGCCCGCCGTAGGCCAGGGTCCCGCCGAGCCGTACGCCGAGCGCCCCCGCGAAGGAGGCCTCCACCGGTCCGGCGTTCGGGCTCGGGTGCGCGGCCGCGTCCGCGCGCCAGGCCCGGACCGCCCCCCGACGGTCCGGGCCGGCCGCCACCGCGGCGAGGGCCGTGAGCCGGGCTCCCGGCCAGCCCGCCAGGTCGTCGAGGCGGGCGGAGGCCCAGCCGTAGCGCAGGTAGCGGGGGGACTTGTGGCCGACCATCGCGTCCAGGGTGTTCACGGCGCGGAAGAACAGCAGCCCGGGAACCCCGGCCACGGCTCCCCACACCAGGGCGCCGACCACCGCGTCGGAGGTGTTCTCCGCGACCGACTCCACCACGGCGCGGGCCATCTGCTGTTCGTCCAGGGCCTGCGGGTCGCGCCCGCACAGGTGCGGCAGTCGTTCCCGTGCCACCTCGGCGTCCCCTGCGGCGAGCGCGCCGCCGATGGCGCGGGCCTCCCGGCCCAGCGAGGTGCCGCCGACGACGGCCCAGGTGGCGGCGGCGGTCAGGGCGATACGGGCGGCCGCGGGCCGGGAGCGCACGGCGCGGGCTCCGAGCGCGCCGACGGCGGCAGCGCCCCCGGCGCACACCAGGGTGTGCAGGAGGCCCCGGGCGCGGTCGTCGCGCCACAGGGCGCGCTCGACGGCGGCGGCGGTTCGTCCGAAGGCGGCCACGGGGTGCCCGCGGCGCGGATCACCGAGGATCCGGTCGCCGATCAGGCCCGCCGCGGCGCCGTACGCGAAGACGCGATCGGCACGCATGGTGGCAGGTATGTCCTCACTCAGGGTCCGCGCCCTGGTTCGACGTGTCCGGCGGCGAGAGTTCCTGGCTCCCGGGGCGCACTCGGCGGAGTGCCCCGGTGACAGTGGCGGGACCGCGCCGGATTCGCACCGGACTTCCTCTCCATGCCGCCGTATTGGCTCGGGCAGTCCACCACGCACCGAGAACGCCCGTCAACTCGCCGTTGACCTGCGGCGGGGTACGCGAAAACTCCCCCCGGGAGAGCCCGGAGGGAGCGTTCACATGTGGTGCCTCGTGTCCGAGGTGCCCCGTGTCCTACGAGACGATCAGGTAGATCCCGTAGCCCACGGCCACCGCGACGAGCGCGAAGCAGGCGTACGCGCCGCTGCGGGCGAGGGTGGCGCTGCCGCCCTGCTCGGTGGCGGCCTCGTGCTTGGACAGGCCGACCAGGCCCAGGGTGAACAGGGCCACGAGGGCGACGGTGGCGGAGAGGCTGACTCCGAAGACGGAGCCGAGGGCTGCCCAGTCGATCTTCATACCGCTGATTCCTCTGTCGTTCTCGGGGTCAGACCGCTGCGGCCGGGGCCGCGGGGGTCGTCGTCGCGGCCGGGATGGTGGCCTTGAGGTCCTCGTCCGTGACCTCGGAGGTCGTCGCCGCGGCGCCGGTACCGGCGGCTGCGACGGTCGGCGGGACGGTGACGGCGGCCATGGCCGTGGTGACCACGCCCGGCGCCTCGGCGGCGGCCGGAGCCACCTCGTTGACGTTGTTGTGGTCGACGACCTGGCGGCGCGAGATGAACCAGATGGCGGCGCAGGAGGCGACCAGGAAGACCGCCACGGCGGCGACGCCCACGTCACCGGTACGCATGATCAGCTCGGCGCCGGCGGAGACCACGGCGGCGGCCGGCAGGGTCAGGCCCCAGGCGATGAACATGCGGGTCGCGGTGGACCAGCGGACCACGCCGCCCTTGCGTCCCAGGCCCGCACCCATGACGGCGCCGGAGCACGCGTGGGTGGTGGAGAGGGAGAAGCCGAGGGAGGAGGAGGCCAGGATGACGCTGGCGGCCGAGGTCTGGGCGGCGAAGCCCTGCTGCGGCTGCAGGTCGGTCAGGCCGGAGCCCATGGTGCGGATGATGCGCCAGCCGCCGAGGTAGGTGCCCATCGCGATGGCCAGACCGGCGGAGACGATGACCCAGACCGGCGGGTTGGAGCCGGGGGCGATGGCGCCGCCGGCGACGAGCGCCAGCGTGATGATGCCCATCGTCTTCTGCGCGTCGTTGGTGCCGTGCGCGAGGGAGACCAGACCGGCCGAGGCGATCTGACCGGCGCGGTAACCCTTGGCGGAGGTCTTCTCGCCGACCTGGCCGCCGATCTTGTAGGTGACCCGGGCGGCCAGCATCGAGGCCACACCGGCCACGATCGGCGCCGCGACGGCGGGGATCAGCACCTTGGTGACGACGACGTCGCCGTTGACCGCTCCCAGACCGGCGGACGCGACCGCGGCGCCGATCAGGCCGCCCATGAGGGCGTGGGAGGAGCTGGACGGCAGGCCGATCAGCCAGGTGACGAGGTTCCAGAGGATCGCTCCGACCAGCGCGGCGAAGATCACCTCTGGCTGGATGCCCTCTTCGTTGACGAGGCCCTTGGAGATCGTCTTGGCGACCTCGACGGACATGAACGCGCCGACCAGGTTGAGCACGGCGGACATTGCCACCGCCGTCTTGGGCTTGAGGGCGCCGGTCGAGATGGTGGTCGCCATCGCGTTGGCTGTGTCGTGGAAACCGTTCGTGAAGTCGAACACGAGAGCGGTGATGATCACGATCCCGAGGAGAAGCGTTATGTGCTCCATTTACCCAGGCTTCTGTTTGACGTCAGTGGCTCGCCGACCGTAGGCAACCTGGGTGAACGGAAGATGAACTGACATGGGCGGAGCGGTGTACCGGCCAGTGGCTCGATCGGACCATTCGTCCTGATTCTCCCGTAGATAACTCGATAAATGCACGTCAAAGCGGGGTGAACGAACCCCTCCGCACCGGCTCCGTGGCGTATACGAGCGCCCGTCCCGGCGTCGAAAGAGACCTAGATCACGCCGCCCCGCGCACGGCCCGACGCGGTCCTCGGAACGATCTCCTCCGGTGGCCCGCCGGAGCTCACGCACCGACACTGGAGCGGTGCGTACCGCCACAGCGACGGCAGCGGCCGTCACCACGACCCTCCTGGGAGCCGGCGCGGCCGCCGTCGCGGCCGGCCGGTACGCCGCCGACGCGGCCCTGCGGCCCGAGCCCGGCCGCCCGCTGCCCGGCGGCGCCCGGCTCAGCGTCCACTCCACCGCCGCCGGCCGGATCACGCTGACCCGCACCCTCGCCTCCCTGCGCCCCGGCACCTACGGCCTGACCGCGCCCGGGGTGCACGCCGTCGTCGGGCCCGTGATCACCGGGGCCGAGCACGACCCCGACGCCGTCGTGCGACGGCTCGTCGCCGTCACCCACGGCACCCTCGACCCCGGCACCCGGGTCCAGCTCACCCCCCAGGTCCACATAGGCAACCCGCGCACCGCCCTCGGGCTCGACCACGCCGACGTCGACGTCCCCGGGGAGCTCGGCGCGCTGCCCGCCTGGTTCCTGCCGGAGGACCGCGACACCTGGGTGATCACCGTGCACGGCCTCGGCGGCAGCCGGGAGCACCCGATGGTGGTCATGCCGTTCCTGCACCGCAGCCGCTTCCCCGTCCTCGACCTCGCCTACCGCGGCGACCTCGGCGCCCCCGCCTCCCCGGACGGCCTCGGCCACCTCGGTGAATCGGAGTGGCGCGACGTGGACGCCGCCATCCGCTACGCCCTGCGCTACGGAGCCCGGCGGGTGATCCTGCACGGCTGGTCCACCGGCGCCACCATGGCCCTGTACGCCGCCGAGCGCTCCGCGCTGGCCGACCGGATCTCCGGGCTGGTCCTCGACTCGCCCGTACTCGACTGGCACGCCACCCTGCGCAGGCTCGCCGTGGCCCGCCACACCCCGGCCCCGGTGGTGCCGCTCGCCGTCTGGGCCGCCGAGGGCCGCGCGGGGCTGCGCGCCGACCGCCGCCCGCCCGGCGGCGACCCGGGCGCGCTGCGCGTCCCCGTCCTGATCTTCCACGGACCCGACGACACGCTCGCCCCCTGGGAGCCCTCCCGCCGGCTCGCCGCGGCGCGCCCCGATCTCGTCCAGCTGCGCACCGTCGGCGGGGCCGAGCACGGCGCGATGTGGAACGCGGACCCGGCGGGTTACGAGGAAGCCCTGCGCCGCTTCCTCACCCCTTTGATGTGAAGACCGTGAGGCGCAGGAGCTCCCGAGGGGATGTTGTCCGGGTCTGTCACCCCCGCGAGCAGTGACAACGGCCGATTCCGTTTGGGCTTTCGGCCGGTGACGGGCGAGACTGCTTCCGTGACGTCCCGAAAGCCTGATGAGCAGTTGGCTCGCGACTCCAGACTCCGACTCGTCTCCCCGCGCTCGGTCGCCGCGGCCCGCAAGGCGGTGACCGACCGACGCACCCGGCCCGCCCAGCGGCCCCCGGCCGGCACGCCCGCCACGGCCGACCTCGCGAACCGGGCCCGCGCCTCGCTCGCCGACGCCGTGCGCCTGACCCGCTGGGCGGAACTCAACCTCGGTGCGGGCGATGGCGGCAGGCCCGCGCCCACGGGCGCCCTGCCCGCCGTCGACGTCGAACGCGCCGCCGGGGAACTGAACCTGACGCACGGCCAGATCCGTGTCGGCTGGGACCGCGCCCGGCTCGCCGGCCTCGTCGAGGTGCACGGTGGCCACGCCCGGCCCGGCTGGCGGCTGCGCGCCTGGGACCGCGACGACTCCGCCGTCCTGCGCGGCTGGGTCGCCCTCTTCGACGCCTGGTCACTGGTCCACCCCGCCCCCGCCGACATCGCCCCCGAGGCCGTCGCCGAGGTCGTCGAGGCCATGCCCCAACTCCTCTCCCTGCTCCAGCTGTCGGACGGCCCCGTGACCGTCCCCGACCTGCTCGACCTGCTCGGGCAGCGCGTCGCCGAACTGCAGGGCGAGCGCTGCGAAGTCCCGTACGAGGACCCGTCCGAGGCCGCCCGTACCGGCGCCGCCGTCCCGCTCGCCCGGCTGCTGCGCTGGGCGCTCGGGGGGCTCGCCGCCGTGGACGCCGTCACCCTGGGCCCCGCGCGGGCCGCGCTCACCCCCCTCGGCAGCTGGGCGGTCTGGGTCAAGCTGGAGCAGATCTGCGTCGCCGCGCAGAGCCCGGCCGGCAACATCGAGCAGTCCGCCGCCGCCATGCTGCACGGCTGCGCCCGGCTCACCCCCGGACCCGCCCGCGCCGAGTACCAGGCCTGGCTCGCCGCCCGGCCCGTCGGCCACGCCGTGAGCGAGCTGCTGCACGCCGCCCGCGGCGAGGACGCCCTGCTGCGCGGGCTCGCCTTCGAGGCGCTGCGCGTCGTCGGCGCTCCCGCCGAGCCCGAGGTCCGCGCGGCCGTACGCGAACCGGCCCTGCGCCCCTACGCCTTGCTCTGGCTCGCCGAGCACGACGGGGTCGACCCCGACGAGGCGCAGGACGTCCTCACCGCCGAGGAGTCGACCTGGCTCTGGGTGGACACCGCCGCCGCCATCGCCGACCACGGCGAAGCCGAGCTGCTGGCCCGCCACCTGGACTCGGCCGTGCGCACCACCGTGCCCCGGCTGCTGGACGAGGTCCGCGCGGTCGGCCACCCGCGCACCGTGCAGGTCCTGGTCGCGCTGGCCGCGGCCCACCCCGACCCGTCCCTCGCCAAGGCGGTGCGCCGAGCCGCCTTCCAGGTCCACACGGGCGGCGCGTGACGGCCTCCGGCCCGGCCACACCATCCACCCCGCCCGGCGTCCCTCCAGCCGCACCGCTGAGGACCGGGTCCACCTCCAGCCTCGCCGGCGTTTGAGGACCGGGTCCACCTCCAGCCTCGCCGGCGTTTGAGGGCGGGGGTACCTCCCAGCGGTAGCTGGGGGAGGGTCCGGGCGGAGCCCGGGGAACGGTGGAAGGGCGGGTAGGGGACGGCTCCGCGCAGCGGCACCCACCCCGGGGCCGCGCCTACGGGCCGTCGTGGCCGGGCGCGCGGCGGGGCACCTCCTCGGGCGTCGAACGTGACGAGGCAGCGGACATGTACGGCGTGGTTGTGTTCGACGCCCTGCGGGGGCGCCCCGCCGCACGCCCGGCCCCGCCGGCGCGGGAGCGTGGACGGTGCGGGGCAGCCCGGTGGCGCCGACGCACCGCGCCCTGCGGGGGCGCCCCGCCGCGCAGCCGATCCCGCCGGTGCGGGGGTACGGGGCCGCGGGGACACCCCGGCGGGACGGTTTCGGGGGCGCGGGGGCGCCCCGACGCGCAGCCGGCTCAGACCTGCGGCGCGTACGTCCCGAAGCTCCAGATGTTGCCCTCGGCGTCCGCGGCCATGTAGTCGCGGGAGCCGTAGTCCTGGTCGGTGGGCTCCATCAGGATCTCCACCCCGTGCTCGGCCGCCCGCCGGTGGTGGCCGTCCACGTCGTCGACCAGGACGTAGATCCCCGTGGGGCCGGCGCCCTCCATGGCCTTGTCGAACGCCCCGCCCCTGCCCTTGCTGCCCAGCATCACGACGCCGTTGCCGTACGCCAGCTCCGCGTGCGTCACGGATCCGTCCTCACCCTCGTACACCGCGACCTGACTGAACCCGAAGGCCTCGGTCAGCAGCTTGATGGCCGCCTTGGCGTCGCGGTAGAGCAGCGTGGGACAGATGGACGGAACGCCTGCCATGACGATCACTCCCTCTCGTGCCGGTGACGCGCGTCACACCAGCATGGCAGGAGGGGCCGACAGTCAGCGGAAGGTGTTGCACTGGGCCATGTCACCGGTGCGGTAGCCCTGGTAGAACCACTGCCGGCGCTGCTCGGCCGAGCCGTGCGTCCAGGATTCCGGGGTCACCCGGCCCTGGAACTTCTCCTGGATCCGGTCGTCGCCGACCGCCGCCGCCGCGTCCAGCCCGTCCCTGATGTCCTGGTCGGTCACGCTGGTGATCAGCGGCCGCCCGGTGGACTCGTCCGGGGTCTTCGTCGCGTTGTGCGCCCACACCCCGGCGTAGCAGTCGGCCTGGAGCTCCACCTTGACCGCGTTGCTGTTCGCGCCCTGCTGCCCGTCCTGCGCCCGCTGGAGCGTCCCCATCAGGTTCTGGATGTGGTGCCCGTACTCGTGGGCCACGACGTAGGCCTGGGCGAACGGGCCGCCGCTCGCGCCGAACTTCGTCCGCAGCTCGTTGAAGAAGCCCAGGTCCAGATAGACCTGGCGGTCGGCGGGGCAGTAGAAGGGGCCGACCGCGGAGGTGGCCGCCCCGCAGGCGGTGTTCACCCGGCCCGTGAAGAAGACCGTCGACGCCGGGGCGTACCGGCCGCCGCGCCTGGTGAACTCCTGCCTCCAGAAGTCCTGGGTGCTGTTGACCACCGCGACGAGCCGGCAGTCCTCGCGCGTGTTCGCGTCCTGCCCCGTCCGGCAGGCCTGCTGCACCTGGCCGACGGACGAGGAGGCCGGCGCCGGCTCCTCGTCCCCGGACGACAGGCCCAGCTGGTCCGGGCCCACCCCGAAGAGCAGCCCCAGGACCAGCGCGATCAAGCCGACGATGCCGCCGCCGACCGTGGCCCGCCCGCCCGGGATGCGGCTGCCGCGCACATCCTTGACCTCGGAGGTGTCCAGATTGGCGTTGTCGTCGAACTGCATCCCGCACCGCCCTCGCGATCCACGTGCCGCCCTGTGGCGAGTACCAACCCGTTCATCCTCGTACGTGCCCCGGCCCACCGGTGCGATCGCTGGGCCGAACGGGGGACGGGACGTCCGGGCCCACGGCCCGGAAAGTAGTTGCGCACCCCCGGTAGAATGAATCCCATGGCAAATCTCCTCGCGGATTAGCGGCGTCGAAGCTTCGCGTCCTGCCCCCCTTCCGCCGTCCCGACCCGCCCTGGAGTATTTCCGTGATCACCGCCACCGGCATCGAGCTGCGCGCCGGCGCCCGCGTCCTCATCGAGTCCGCTTCCTTCCGCATCGCCAAGGGCGACCGCATCGGCCTGGTCGGCCGCAACGGAGCGGGCAAGACCACCCTCACCAAGTGCCTCGCGGGCGAAGGGCAGCCCACGGGCGGCTCCATCACCCGCTCGGGTGAGGTCGGCTACCTCCCGCAGGACCCCCGCACCGGTGACCTCGACGTCCTGGCCCGCGACCGGATCCTGTCCGCGCGCGGTCTCGACGTACTGATCAAGAAGATGCGCATGAACGAGGAGCGCATCGCCACCGGCTCCGGCGCCACCCGCGAGAAGGCGCTCAAGCAGTACGAGCGCCAGGAGACCGAGTTCCTCACCAAGGGCGGTTACGCCGCCGAGTCCGAGGCCGCGACCATCTCGGCCGCCCTCAGCCTGCCGGACCGGGTCCTCGGCCAGCCGCTGCACACCCTCTCCGGAGGTCAGCGCCGCCGCGTCGAGCTCGCCCGGATCCTCTTCTCGGACGCCGACACCCTGCTCCTCGACGAGCCCACGAACCACCTCGACGCCGACTCCATCGTCTGGCTGCGCGACTACCTCAAGAACTACCGCGGTGGCTTCGTCGTGATCTCCCACGACGTCGACCTGGTCGAGACCGTCGTCAACAAGGTCTTCTACCTCGACGCCAACCGCTCGGTCATCGACATCTACAACATGGGCTGGAAGCTCTACCAGCAGCAGCGCGAGGCCGACGAGAAGCGCCGCAAGCGCGAGCGCCAGAACGCCGAGAAGAAGGCCGCGGCCCTGAACTCGCAGGCCGACAAGATGCGCGCCAAGGCGACCAAGACCGTCGCCGCGCAGAACATGGCCAAGCGCGCCGAGCGGCTGCTGTCCGGCCTGGAAGCCGTGCGCGTCTCCGACAAGGTCGCCAAGCTGCGCTTCCCGGAGCCGGCGCCCTGCGGCAAGACCCCGCTGACGGCAGAGGGCCTTTCGAAGTCGTACGGCTCCCTGGAGATCTTCACCGACGTCGACCTGGCCATCGACAAGGGCTCCCGCGTCGTCATCCTCGGCCTCAACGGCGCCGGCAAGACCACGCTGCTGCGGCTGCTCGCGGGCGCGGAGAAGCCCGACACCGGCGAGGTCACCCCGGGCCACGGCCTCAAGCTCGGCTACTACGCCCAGGAGCACGAGACGCTCGACCCCGAGCGCACGGTCCTGGAGAACATGCGTTCCGCCGCGCCCGACCTGGACCTGGTCGACGTCCGCAAGACGCTGGGCTCCTTCCTGTTCTCCGGCGACGACGTGGACAAGCCGGCGGGCGTGCTCTCCGGCGGCGAGAAGACCCGTCTGGCCCTGGCCACGCTGGTCGTCTCCTCGGCGAACGTGCTGCTGCTCGACGAGCCCACCAACAACCTCGACCCGGCCAGCCGCGAGGAGATCCTGGGCGCGCTGCGCACGTACAAGGGTGCGGTCATCCTCGTCACGCACGACGAGGGCGCGGTCGAGGCGCTGGAGCCGGAGCGGATCATCCTGCTCCCGGACGGCGTCGAGGACCTGTGGGGCCCGGACTACCGGGACCTGGTGGCCCTCGCCTGAGCCCCGTCCGGCCCCTCCGCCCCGTCCACGCGGTCTGATCCAGTTCCTTATGGATCATTCGGCTCAGGGGTGATCCATCATCTGAGTGAGACGGTCTGGTACCGCTCTACGACGTAAGACGGCCCCGGTCGCGCCCGAACAGGTGCGTGACCGGGGCCGTCGGTTTTCCGGTGCCGCGCCCCTGACCTGGAGATTCCCGGCGGGGGCGAAGAAGTGTGACGGAAGTCATGCGGCGGAAGAGGAGATTCCGTTCTGCTCGGGTGTCCACCCCTCGGGAAATGCCGCCGTACCGACCTTGCGGAATGGGTGGCCAGGAAGCCGGGGAGGGGTGATCATGAGAAGTCCAGAGCGCACTTCCCACGAGGAGGCACGGGTGGCCGAGACTCTGAAGAAGGGCAGCCGGGTGACCGGCGCCGCGCGCGACAAGCTCGCGGCAGACCTGAAGAAGAAGTACGACTCCGGTGCGAGTATCCGGGCGCTGGCCGAAGAGACCGGCCGGTCCTACGGATTCGTCCACCGGATGCTCAGCGAGTCCGGGGTATCGCTGCGCGGCCGCGGTGGCGCGACGCGCGGTAAGAAGGCGGCTACGGCCTGACCTGACCCCGGTCCCATCGGTTCGAACAGTTCCGCAGTTCCAATGGTTCCAACGGTCCGGATGTACCTTCGGTGACCCCCGGTCGGCCCTTTGACCGACTGGGTGGTTACTGTGCAGTCACTTAGGCCGAGAACGCGGCCGACCGCACATCGGAGGCATTCGGATGGCTCTGCTCGACAAGGACGGCGTACGACTCACCGTCGACGACACGCTCGCCACGGTGACACTGACCAATCCGGCCAAGCGAAATGCCCAATCCCCCGCGCTCTGGCGGGCTTTGGCGGAGGCCGGACGGTTGTTGCCGGGCACTGTCCGGGTCGTCGTGCTGCGCGGCGAGGGCAAGTCCTTCTCCGCGGGACTCGACCGTCAGGCGTTCACCCCCGAAGGATTCGAGGGCGAGCCGTCCTTCCTCGACCTGGCACGTGGTTCGGACGAGCTGCTCGACTCCACCATCGCCGAGTACCAGGAGGCGTTCACCTGGTGGCGCCGCAATGACATCGTCTCCGTCGCCGCCGTGCAGGGGCACGCGATCGGCGCCGGCTTCCAGCTCGCGCTCGCGTGCGACCTGCGCGTGGTCGCGGACGACGTCCAGTTCGCCATGCGCGAGACCAGCCTGGGCCTGGTCCCCGACCTCGCCGGCACCCAGCCGCTGACCTCGCTGGTCGGCTATGCCCGTGCGCTCGAAATCTGCGCCACGGGCCGCTTCGTGCACGCCGAAGAGGCGGAGCGGGTCGGCCTCGCCAACCTGGTGGTACCGGCGGACGAGCTCGACGCGGCCGTCCAGGACCTCGCCACGGCACTGCTCGCGCCGCCGCGGGACGCCGTCATCGAGACCAAGGCGCTGCTGCGGGACGCCCAGTCGCGCCCGTACGACGACCAGCGCACCGCCGAGCGCGCCGCCCAGGCCCGCCGCCTGCGCGACCTGGCGGGCCTCTCGGACTGACGCCGCCCCGGGTTCCTCCGGGTGCGCGGCCCTGGGCGCGCCATTCGGGCCGCGCGCTTACGGTGGTCGGGAGTCGTTCCTTCGAGGCACCTCATTCCCAAGGAGATGCGATGACCGAATCCGCATCAGGCAGCTCCGGCAAGGAACCCGGCGAGCGGGGCCGTACGACCATCGCCGACGGGGTGGTCGAGAAGATCGCCGGGCTGGCCGCCCGAGAGGTGGTCGGCGTGCACGCCCTGGGCAGCGGCAGCGGCCTGTCCCGTACGTTCGGCGCGGTCCGCGACCGCGTCCCGGGCGGCGGCAAGCCCTCCGTCAGCCGGGGGGTCAAGGCTGAGGTCGGCGAGGTCCAGACCGCCCTCGACCTGGAGATCGTCGTCGACTACGGCGTGGCGATCCGCCAGGTGGCCCGGGAGGTCCGTGAGAACGTGATCTCGGCGGTCGAGCGGATGACCGGACTGGAGGTGGTCGAGGTCAACATCGCCGTCAGCGACGTCAAGCTGCCCGACGAGCCCGACGAGGAGCCGGAGATCCGTCTCCAGTAGCCGAGAGGAGCCGCAATGAGGATGGCGGTCGCCGGCCTGTTCGCCGGCATGGCCCTGGGATTCGCCGGATACTTCGGCGGTTTCGGAGCCTTCCTGCTGGTGGCGGCCCTCGGCGCCATCGGTTTCGTCGCCGGGCGCTTCCTCGACGGGGACCTGGAGCCCGGGGACCTGTTCCGCCGCCGCGACGACCGGCACGGGTGAGGCGCCCGTGAGCGAGCCGACGGCCGGACCGCAGGCCGGTCCGACCCGGGCCACCCCGCCCAGGGTGGCCCCCGCCGACCGGGGAGCCACCCGGATCGCCGACGGGGTCGTCGCCAAGATCGCCGCCCAGGCCGCCCGGGAGGCGCTCCCCACCCCCTCCTCGGGCGCGCCCCCGCACGCCACCGTCACCGTGCACCACGACATCGCACGGGTCCGGGTCAGCCTGGAGCTCGACTACCCCGCCGACCTCGCGGCCCAGTGCGCGGCCGTACGGAGCCGGGTCACCCGGCGCGTCGAGGAGTGCGCCGAGATGTCCGTACCCGAGGTCGACATCGACATCGAGCACCTGCACTCCACGCAGACCCGGCTCGGCGCCGGGCGGGACCGGCGGCTGCGGTGACCGCCCCGGCCGCCCGGTTCCGGTCCGCCCGGCGCATCCCCGCCGCCCTCACCGCGCTCGTCCTGCTCGGCGTCGCGGCCCTCTTCCTCTACGACCTGGCCGCCGTACGGGCCGACCGCCCCGGCATGCGCTGGCGCCACGAGCTCGCCGTCCGCCTCGGCCGGCTCACCCCCGCGGACCTCGCCGTGCAGCTGACCGGCGGGGCCCTCGCCGTGGCCGGGGCGCTGCTGCTGTTCCTCGCCTGCACCCCCGGCCTGCGGCGGATCCTCCCGATGCAGGCCCCCGGTCAGGCCGCCGGGGTGCGGGCCGGGCTCGGCCGCAGGGACGCGGCGCAGGTGCTTCGGGACCGGGCCATGGAGGTGTCGGGGGTGCGGTCGGTGCGGGTCAAGGTGGGCCGCTCCCACGTCGCGGTGCGGGCCACCTCGCACTTCCGCGAGCTGGACGACGTACGGGCCGATCTGGACGAGGTGGTCGCCGTCGCCATCGGAGAACTGGGCCTCGCGCACCCGCCGCGGCCACGCGTACGGGTCAGGAGGTGAGCGGGAGATGCTCGGGAGAGTGAACCGGGTCCTGCTGGCGGTGGTCGGAGCGGTCCTGCTGGCCGCCGGGGTCGTCCTGCTCACCGGCGTCCGGCCGCTGCACGGCCGGCACGCTCCGCTGCTCACCGCGCAGGACCGGGCCCGGTACGGGCACGCCGAAGGCTGGTGGTGGTGGGCGGTGGCCGCCGGGCTCGCGGTGTGCGTGCTGCTGGCGCTGTGGTGGCTGGTGTCCCAGCTGCGGCGGGCCCGGCTGGCGGCCGTCGAGGTCGACACGGGGGACGGGGCCTTCGCCGTGCTGCGGGGGCGCGCCCTGGAGGAGGCCGTCGCCGCGGAGGCCGGCGCCCTCGACGGCGTGGCCCGCTGCAAGGCCTCGCTGCGGGGCCGGCGCGGTTCGCCCGCCCTGCGGGTCGCGATGGAACTGGAGCCCCACGGCGTACCCGCGGACGCGCTGGCAGCCCTGGCGGGCCCGGTCCTGACCCATGCCCGTACCTCGGCGGGCCTCCCGGAACTCCCGGCGGAGGCCCGCCTCAAGGTGACCTCCCACCGGGCGCAGCGGGTGGTCTAGGGCCACGGGTCAGAAACCGTGCCGGGCTCCGCCGTCCACCGGGAGCATCACACCCGTCAGGTACGAGGCGGCGGGGGAGAGCAGGAACGCGGCCGTGCGGCCGAACTCCTCCGCCGTCCCGTAACGGCGCAGCGGGATCCGGGACTCGTTGCCCGCGCGGGCCGCCTGCGCGTCGCCGGACAGCGCGTCGAGCTCGCGCACCCGGTCGGTGTCGATGCGCGCCGGGAGCAGGCCGACCACGCGGATCCCCCGCGGGCCCAAGTCCGCGGACAGGGACTTGGCGAAGCCCGCCAGACCCGGCCGCAGGCCGTTGGAGATGGTCAGGCCGGGGATCGGCTCGTGCACCGAACCGGACAGGACGAAGCCGATGACCCCGCCCTCGCCCAGCTCGGCGGCGGCCGCCCGGGCGAGGCGGACCGCCCCCAGGAAGACCGCGTCGAAGGCGGCCGACCACTGCTCGTCGGTGTTGTCCGCGGCGAGGCCGGGGGCCGGGCCGCCGACACTGACGAGGATCCCGTCGAAGCGGCCGAAGTGCTCGCGCGCGGCGGCGATGAGCCGGCCGGGCGCCGCCGGGTCGGCGTTGTCGGCAGCCACGCCGATCGCGTTCGGGCCCAGTTCGGCGGCGGCGTCGGCCGCCCGCTTCGCGTCGCGGCCCGTCAGGACGACCTTCGCCCCGTCGGCGGTCAGTTCACGGGCGGAGGCGAAACCGAGGCCGCGGGTGGCTCCGGTGACTACGTAGACACGGTCTTTCAGTCCAAGATCCATGCCGACACGCTACGCGGTCGCGGGCTCGGCCTCCACGGCCGCCGCCTTGGCCGCCTCCTCCTCGCGGTCCCGCTTCTCGCGGCGTACGAGGACCAGCCAGCCCATCGGCACCGCGGAGGCGAACAGCCACCACTGCACGGCGTACGCCATGTGCGCGCCGATCGAGTCGTGGTCGGGTTCGGTGATGATCTCGGGGCCGGCGCCCGTCGGGGCCGGCGAGGTGAGCTCCATGTAGCCGCCGAGGACGGGTCGGCCCAGGTACTCCGACTGCTGCGCGCTGTTGATCAGCATCACCTGGCGGTCCGGCAGGCCCTTGCGGTCCTTGATGCCGCTGCCGCCGCTCGTCTCGTCGGCCTTCAGCCGGCCGGTGACGGTGACCTCGCCCGAGGGCGCTGCCGGCACCGGAGGATACGCGCGGGGGTCGTCGCCGCCGGGCACCCAGCCGCGGTCGACCAGCACGACCCGGCCGTCACCGAGGACGAGCGGGGTCACGACGTGGAAACCGACCTTGTCGTCGTTGGAGGTCCGCATCCGTACGACCACCTCGTGCGCGGTGTCGTAGGTGCCGGTCGCGGTGACGGCCCGCCAGACATCCGCGCGGGGCACTTCGCGGCCGGGGGAGGAGACCTCCGCCACGGGGACCGGCTTCGCCCGCAGATTCGCGTTGATCAGCTCGTTCTGCGCTACCCGGTGCACATGGCGGTGGTACTGCCAGAACCCCAGCTTGATCATCACGGGGATGAGGACGAGGGCGACGAGGGTGAGGCACACCCACTGCCGGGTCAGCACAAAGCGGTACACACGGACGACGTTACCCCCAGCGCGCAAGACCCCGGCGGCCGGGTGGCCGTCCGGGGTCCGGAGGGGAACGGGGGACGGGGTGCGGGGGAGTCAGACGCGGTCGACGATGCCCACCTTCCCCTCCGCGCGGGCGCAGTGCGCCCCGCAGAACCACTGGCCCTCGACCTCGACGCCCTGTCCGATGATCTGGACCCGGCAGTGCTCGCAGACGGGCGCCATGCGGTGGATGGCGCAGGAGAAGCAGTCGAAGACGTGCACCGCGCCCTGCGCGTGCACTTCGAAGGACATGCCGTAATCGTTTCCGCAGACCTCACAACGTGCCATGCGCCGAATGCTGCGCACGGCGGAGGACCGGAACAAGATCCAGTGGGGTGAGTCGCCGAGCCTGCACCCGGCCGGCGCAACGCGCCCCGCTCGGGACTCGGCCCGGGACTCCGCTCGGGACTCCCTCAGGAATCCGCGTCCGCCACGTCCCGCAGCAGTTGGGTGAAGGCCGCCTCGTCGACGACGGGGGTCCCGAAGGACTTCGCCTTGACCGTCTTCGAGGTCGCCGAGTCGGGGTCGTTCGTCACCAGCAGGCTGGTGAGCCGCGACACACTCGTGGCGATGTGCAGGCCCGCCTCGACCGCCCGGTCCTCCAGCAGCTCCCGCTCCACCGACGTGTCACCGGAGAAGGCGATCCGCATCCCCTGCTTCAGCGGCTTGCCGTCCTCGTAGCGCCCCGGGTTCGGGTGCGGGCACGGCGGCCGCTTGCGCGAGGGCCGCCAGCCGCTGTTCCCGTACGAGGACTGGTAGCCCACCCGCGGAGCGGCGGCCGAATCCGACCACTCCGTCAGCGGACGGCACTCCAGCAGGGGCAGCCGTACGCCGCTGCGCGCGGCGGCGTGCAGGGACGGACGGAAGGCCTCGGCGAGCACCCGGGCGTCGTCGAGCGCGTGGTGGGCGCGCTGCTGGACGACGCCGAAGTGCGCGGCGAGCGACTCCAGCTTGTGGTTGGGCAGGGGGAGGTTCAGTTCCTTCGACAGGGCGATCGTGCACAGGCGCCGGCGCACCGGCGCGGTCACCTCGGCGCGGGCGTACTCCCGGGCGATCATCTGCCAGTCGAAGATGGCGTTGTGGGCGACCAGCACCCGGTCCGCGAGCCGCTCCGCGAACTCCGCGGAGATGTCCTTGAAGAGCGGGGCGTCGGCGAGCATCGCGCTCGTCAGACCGTGGATCCACACCGGCCCGGGATCGCGCTGCGGGTTGACCAGGGTGTACCAGTGGTCCTCCACGTTGCCCTGTGCGTCGAGCCGGTAGACGGCGGCGGAGACTATCCGGTCGTCGCGAGCGAGCCCGGTGGTCTCCACGTCGACGACCGCGTACCCCTTCGGGTACGCGGTCGGCCACGTCGTCTCTGCGGTCGTACGGTCGGCGAGCATGGTCACAGAGGATATCGGCACGGACCGACACCGCGGCCCCACCCTGGGTCAGCCCAGTGCCGAGACCAGGTCCCCGGCGGCCAGCTGTTCGAGCCCGCAGCCGTCAACGGGCCCCGGCAGCAGCCGGTATACGGCCCCCCGCGCACCGGCCGGTGCCACGTCCCCGTCCACCAGCGCGAGAAGGGCCGAGCGCCCGGAGGCCGCGGCTCCGGCGAGTGCCTCCACGTCCGGCGCGACCAGCGCGGTGTCCGGAGAGCCCAGCCCGACGAGCCGGGCGGCGAACGCCGCGGTGTCCTCGTCCGCGCGCCGGCGGTAGGTCCACAGCTCGTCGGGGTCGCTCGGCCGGGGCGTGCGGCGCAGGACGACGACCTCGCCGCAGCGGGCCGCCGCGTGCCAGCCGGCCAGCTCCCACAGGGTGGTGCGGCCGGTGGAGAAGTACTGGAACAGGTCGCGGCCGATCCGGGCCAGGTCCTCCTGGTGCGCGTACACGCTGTGGTAGCCCTCGTCGCCCGGCAGGTGCACGTCGGTCCACAGGAAGCCGCGCCGCTCCAGGTCGACGAGGAGCGGTACGTGGATCCGCGAGTTGCCGACCAGGTCGTAGCGTTGCCGGACGGTCCGCGGGTCGTAGTGGGAGGTGCGCCCGGAGCGGCTGGGCAGCGCCATGAAGCCGGCGAAGGCGTCGGGCAGCACCTCGAAGGGGATGTTGTTGTAACCGAACACGACGGGCATGGCGAAGCGCACGCCGGTGTCGGCGAGGGCGTCGAGGTCGATGTCCACGTACTCGCTCGCCCCGGCGGGCGCGGGGGCGGAGGTGAGGTCGCCGGAGTGGACGACGGCCCGCCCGCCGTACACCAGGTTCGTGTAGTCGCACAGGCCCGCGTAGTTCCAGTCGGCGTCGAAGAGCACCACCGACAGGTCCAGGTCCACGGTCTTCCTCGGCGGCTCCATCCAGTGCAGGAACATCCGCAGCACCTCGCCGTCGGGCAGCGCCTGGAAGCTGCCCTTGGGAACGGTCACCAGGGCCTTGGCCGCGGTCCGCTCCGCGGAGGGCACGTGCAGGTGGGCCAGGCGGGAGTCCAGCACCGCCACGTCGTACGGCTCGGCCGTCGACAGCCGGCGCAGCACCTCCTTCTCCAGCAGCCCGCTCACCGCGCGGGTCACCGACTCGGCGAACGGAGGCCGGGTGTCGTCCACGGTGAAGGAGTGCGCGACCTGGCCCCGGGGGAAGAACACCCGCCGGGTGCCGGGCAGATGCCGGATCCGCAGCCGCCCCAGCGCGGACAGCACCGGGCCCGGTCCGGCTTTCGGCAGCCGCTCCTCCAGCACCGCCGCGACCTGTGGGGGCAGGGCGTCCGCCGCGTACCGGCGCAGCAGGTGGTCGAGGCGGCGTACGAGTTCCCCGGGTCGTTCCGCCAGGACGGCGAGGGCGCGGTCCGGGTCCTCGCCGCGCAGGGCCTCCTCGGCGCGCCCGGTCCAGGTGGCGGCCTTGATGCGGGAGCCGTCGACCCGTACGGCGCGTGGGTGGGCGGCGGCCGTGGCCAGCAGGGCCCCGCCGAGCGCGGTGCCCCGCACGTCGGTCTCCCGCAGTACGGCGAAGGCCAGCGCGGCCCTCGGATGGCGGCCGTGCTGCTCGAAGGGGTGCAGGATCTCGGCGGCGCGCTTCCAGACGTCGGGGTGGCGCAGTACGTCCTCGACGAGCGCCGCGGGGTCCAGTCCGTCCAGCAGACCCAGCAGTTCGCGCCGCATCGGCCGCGGCAGGGTGCGCATCCGGGGTGGTGCCAGAAGGTCGGCCCCGCCGCCGGACCAGACGGCCAGCAGCCGCAGGACGTCGGTGGCGGTGGTCAGCCACCGGGGCAGCAGGGCGCGTACGGACTCGCGGGTACGGCGCTCCAGCAGCAGGGTGCCGAGGACGAGGGCCTTGGTCTCCCGGACCGGGATCGTGTCCGGCAGCCAGTCGAGGCCGGCCGGCGCGTGTGCGAGGAGCACCCGCGCCTCCTCGGTGTCCTGGGCCGACAGCGGGGTGCGGCGGGCCAGAAGGCGCAGGAGGGCCCTGACCGAGTCGGCCGCGCGGTCGGTGCCCAGGTCGAGCAGCCGCAGCGGACCCGGGGAGTCTGCGGGGGCGGGCCGTCCCGGCCGCTCGGCGGCCGGGTCCAGGAACGGGTCGCAGAGGTCGATGCGGCGGTGGCAGATGGGGCAGCCGGTGTACACGGCGCCGTCCCAGCAGGCCCGGCAGACGAGGTGGGCGCACGGAGACACGGCGTGGACGCTGCCGACGGTGGCGCAGAGCACGCAGGGTTGCGCGGGCCACTGCAGGAGCAGCGCGAAGACCCGGTCGAGCCACAGGCCGTAGGTGTCGTCGGGCACGGAGGCCGGGAAGGTCCGGAACAGAGGCATGTGCGTGCGGTCGGCACCCAGCAGGACGTCGATGTCCCGGACGAGCGCGGTGCCGGCGGCGGCGAGGCCCGTGGGGCCGAGCCAGGCGAGCGCGGAGCGCAGCGGGGCCGTCAGGGCGTAGCCGCGGTCGAGGAGTTCGGCCTCCAGGGCCATCAGGCCCTCGCTGGTCGAGGGGTCGCCGGGGCGCGGCCCGGCCTGGTCGACGTACACGGTCTGGAGACGGCGCAGCAGGACGGTCGACAGCTCGGGCAAAAGGGGGATTCCTCCGGAGCCGGGGAGAGAGTGAATCGGGGGCGGAGAGGGGACGCGCTGCGCAGTCGTCAGAGGTGAGAGAAGGAAGCACGTCGCGGAGCCGCCCCCGCGCAGCAGATACAACCACGGGTGCCCGCCCGCGCAAACCGATTTAACGACCGGCCCCCGGGGCGGCCGGTGGCGGCGCCGGGAGCGCCGCCACCAGGGAGCGCACGGACAGCAGGAACAACCGCTCCGGATCGGCCGGGCGGGCCAGGGCGCGGGCGAGCGCCGGGTCGTGCGGGGCGGTGGCCGGGTCCCACAGGTCGCTCTCGGCGGGGGACTGGGCGGGGGAGCGCTCGCGGTTGCGCTCGACGAGGAGGAAGCCGACGATCTGGAACTGGATCGCGCGCACCATGTCGGCCGCCCGCGCCCCGCGCAGCCCCGCGACGTGCACCTCGTGGACCAGGGCCTGCTGCGCGGGCAGGAACATCCGCTCGGTGAGCCCGCGTTCGTGGACCATCGCGATCAGGTGCGGTCGCGCGCGCAGCTCGCGGCGCAGGATCCGGGCCACCGACAGGATCCGCTCGGCCGGCCCCTTGCCGGCCGGTCTGATCGCGCCCATCTCCTGCACGGTCCGCTCCACGAGGGCGTCCAGCAGTTGCTCCCGGTTGCCGACGTGCCAGTAGATGGAGGTCACCGCGGTGCCGAGCTCGGCGGCCAGTTTGCGCATGGTGAGGGCGGCCGGGCCGTGCTGCTTGACCAGGGACGCGGCGGCGTCCAGTACCTCGTCACGGGTCAGCGTGCTTCTGGTCATGGATCGGGTCCGCCAATCTGTCGCGTCTTTGAAAACTGGCACAGCGTCAGTTCTTCTGCGTGCAGGGGTCTTTACCCTTCATCGGTGCCGGTGTAACTGTGTTACAGAACCGACTCCGCTCAAGACGAGGGTGGTGCGTGAACATGGCACGCGTACGGTACGGAGCGCGAACCGAGGCAGAGATCGCGGCGTCGCGCGAGAAGAACTCCAAGCTCCCCGACATCTGGTCCACCGGCGTCGTGGCCGTCTGGGAGACCGACCCGGACGTGGTGGCGGCGGTCCTGCCGCCCCCGCTCAAGCCCGCCGAACGGCCCCTCGTACGGGCCAACATCAGCAAGGTCGACCTGCCCGGCTACCCCCTCGGCGCCGGCTCGGTCGCCGTCGCCGCCCGGCACGGCGGGGTCGAGGGCTGGTACCCGCTGGTCATGCCCATGAGCATGGAGCGGGCCCTGACCGGCGGCCGCGAGGTCTTCGGCGAGCCGAAGAAGCTGGGCGAGATCACCGTCGAACGCGAGGGCCTCGTCGTACGGGCCTCCCTCGCCCGGCACGGGATCGCCTTCGTCGAGGTGCGCGGGGCGGTCGACCGCGAGCTGCCGCTGCCCGAGCCCACGCAGAAGGTCGACTTCTACTTCAAGTTCCTGCCCGCGGTGGACGGTTCCGGCTTCGACGCAGACCCGGTCCTCGTGCACTGCACCCGCAACGAGAAGGTCCGCAAGCTGGAGCACATCACCGGTGACGTGGTCCTCCGCGAGTCGATGTTCGACCCGGTAGCCGACCTCCCGGTGCGCCGCGTCGTCGAGATCACCATCGGCGAGAAGACCACCGACCAGCAGGGCAAGGTCGTCGAGCGGGTCAGCGCCCAGGCCCTGCTCCCGTACATCCACCAGCGCTACGACGACCCGATGCAGATCCTGGACGGCCCCCCGGAAGGCAGCGTCTGACATGCGACTCGAACCAGGACAGGTGGCCGTGGTCACCGGCGCCGCCAGTGGCATCGGCCTCGCCATGGCCCGCCGCTTCGCCGCCGAGGGACTGAAGGTGGTCCTCGCCGACGTGGAGGAGGGCGCCCTGAACAAGGCCGCCGCGGAGCTCACGGCAGGCGGGGCGGAAGTCCTCGCGCGGACCGTGGACGTGAGCGACCGAGACTCCGTCGTCTCCCTCGCCGACTCCGTCTACGACGCCTTCGGCGCCGTGCACGTGCTGTGCAACAACGCGGGAGTCGGCTCCGGCGCCGAGGGCCGCATGTGGCAGCACGAGCCCAACGACTGGAAATGGGCCTTCTCCGTCAACGTGTGGGGCGTCTTCCACGGCATCCAGGCCTTCGTCCCCCGCATGATCGAGGGCGGCGCCCCCGGCCACGTCGTCAACACCTCCTCCGGCGACGGCGGCATCGCCCCGCTGCCCACCGCCTCCGTGTACGCGGTCACCAAGGCGGCCGTGGTGACCATGACCGAGTCCCTCTACGCCCACCTCAAGGCGGAAGGCGCGGCCGTCGGCGCCTCCGTCCTCTTCCCCGGACCGCACATGCTGCGCACCGGGCTGTGGGAGTCGCACCGCAACCGGCCCGAGCGCTACGCGAAGCAGCGGCCGCGCAAGTCCCCGTACCGCAGCCTCGACCAGTACGAGGCAGCCATGAAGCAGGCCGGGCACGAGGTGAACTTCACCCCCGTCGAGGAGGTCGCGGAGCACGTCGTCGACGGCATCCGCGCCGACCGCTTCTGGATGCTCCCGGCCAGTGAGCACAGCGACCGGCAGATCCGCGCCCGGTCGCAGTCGATGCTCGACCGGTCCAACCCCGCCTACCTGGAAAGCTTCATCCTCGACTGAGGGGCACGCAGTGAGTGACACACCGTACGAAGACCCGTACCTGATCATCTCCTCCGACTGCCACGCGGGACTGCCGACCGAGCAGTACCGCCCCTACCTGGACAGCGCGTTCCACCCCCAGTTCGACGAGTTCCTCGGCGAGCGCGACGCCCGGCGCGCGGAGGCCACCCGGCTGGGCGTCCGCAACGAGGCCTTCGCCGAGAAGTGGTTCCACGACCACGAGGAAGGCCTCAAGGGCGGCTGGGACACGGCGCAGCGGCTGAAGGAACTCGACGGCGACGGCGTGGCCGCCGAGGTCGTCTTCCCCGACGCCGACGCCGTCGACAGCCAGACCGCGGCCCCCTTCGGAGTGGGCCTCGGCCTCTCCGGCGACCAGGACCCGGCCCTCGGCATGGCGGGCGCGCAGGCGCACAACCGCTGGCTCGCGGAGTTCGTTTCGCAGAACCCCGAGCGACACTGCGGCGTCGCCCTGCTCCCCATCACCGGCGAGCCGGACAAGGTCGTCGCCGAGATATACCGGGCCAAGGAGTCCGGGCTGGGCGCGCTGATGATCCCCGCGATGTGGGTGGACAAGGCGCCCTACCACGACCGCCGCTACGACCCCGTGTGGGCGGCGGCGGCCGAGACGGCGATGCCGATCGTCACCCACTCCGGCTCCTCGCCGCGCCACGAGTACGGCGACCACCTCGGCATCTTCGTCTCCGAGGTCACCTGGTGGCCCTCGCGCCCGCTCTGGTTCCTGCTCTGGTCCGGGGTCTTCGAGCGGCACCCGGGCCTCAAGTTCGGCGTGGCGGAGGCGGGCTGCTGGTGGCTCCCGAACCAGCTGTGGTTCATGGACCGCCTCTACCTCGGCGCGCACGGAGGCAAGAAGCTGTCCCCGTTCGAGGAGCTGAAGCGGCCGCCGAGCGAGTACCTCGACCGCCAGGTCTTCATCTGCGCGACGAACACCAAGCGCCGCGAACTCGCCCAGCGCTACGAGATCGGCGTGGACAACATCCTGTGGGGCTCGGACTTCCCGCACCCCGAGGGCACCTGGCCGGACACCCGCAACTGGCTGAGGAAGACCTTCCACGACATCCCGGTCGACGAGACCCGCCGGATGCTCGGCCTCGCCGCGGCCGAGGTCTTCGGCTTCGACACCGAGAAGCTGGCCCCGATCGCACGCCGGATCGGCCCCACCCCGGCCGAGCTGGGCCAGTCGCCCGACCAGGCGTCGGTGGAGGCCTCCTGGGCCCGCTCCCGCGAGGTGGGCCGGCACTGGCTGACGGAGAACGACTTCCCGGTACTGGGGGTGGACCGGTGACGTCCGAAGACCGCTACACGGTCATCTCGGCGGACTGCCACGCGGGCGCCGACCTGCTGGACTACAAGCCGTACCTGGAGAAGCGGTACCACGACGAGTTCGACGCCTGGGCCGCCACCTACGTCAATCCGTACGAGGACCTCCTCGCGGACACGGCGGACCGCAACTGGAACTCGGCGCGCCGCCTCGCCGAACTCGAAGCGGACGGCATCGTCGCGGAAGTCCTCTTCCCGAACACCATCCCGCCGTTCTTCCCCAAGGCCTCCCTGATGGCCCAGCCCCCGACGGCCGCGGAGTACACGATGCGCTGGGCGGGGCTCCAGGCCCACAACCGCTGGCTGGCCGACTTCTGCGCGGACGCGCCGGGGCGGCGGGCGGGCGTGGTCCAGATCCTCCTCAACGACGTGGACGCGGCGGTCAAGGAGATCCGCCGCACCCGCGAAGCCGGCCTCACGGGCGGCATCCTGCTGCCCGGGGTCCCGCCCGGCTCCACCGTCCCCGAGCTCTACTCGGAGGTGTACGACCCGATCTGGGCGGTCTGCGACGAGCTGGACGTCCCGGTCAACCACCACGGCGGCTCGGCGTCCCCGCCGCTGGGCGACGAACCCGCCGCCCGCGCCGTCTTCATGGTCGAAACCACCTGGTTCTCGCACCGCGCCCTGTGGCACCTGATCTTCGGCGGCGCGTTCCGCCGGCACCCCGGCCTCAAGCTGGTCCTCACGGAACAGGGCTCCGGCTGGATCCCGGGCGTGATGGAGATGCTGGACTACTACCACGGCCGCCTGGTCGCGGCCTCGGGCACGGCCGAGTCCAAGTTCGGGGCGGGCCTGGCGGACGCGATGGGCAAGGGCCCGAGCGAGGTCTGGCGGGACAACTGCTTCGTGGGCGCCAGCTTCATGCGCCCCCACGAAGTCCCGCTGCGGGACCGGATCGGCCTCGACAAGATCATGTGGGGCAGCGACTACCCCCACGACGAGGGCACCACCCCCTTCTCCCGCGAAGGCCTCCGCATCGCCTACGCGGGCCTCCCGCGGGAGGAGGTCGCGGCGATGGTCGGCGGCAACGCGGCCCGGGTGTACGGCTTCGACCTGTCCCTGCTGGACGCGGTCGCGGCGAAGCACGGCCCGCTGGTCTCGGAGATCGCCGAGCCGCTGACGGAGGTCCCGGCGGGGGCCACCAGCCCGGCGTTCGCCCGAGGGGGGTCGGTCCGGGTCTGGTGACGTACGGCACCCTGGGATCTGATACCGGGCATCGGTTCTACAGGAACCGAATCCGCTCCGGCGGGATGGCTTCGATGCCAGTAACCGGGCCGCCGCCATAGATCTCGATGGTGAGCTGGTCAACGTTGGCGAGTGGGGACAGATCGACAGGTGTCTCGCTGAATCCGACCTCGAGCACTCTTAGGCTGTACAGGTCACGCAAAGGCTCCAGGGACACGGCAAAGGAGCACTGCGTGAGTCGCAGGAGCCGGAGACTGTTGTGACGCAGCAGCAGTTCCGGCTCCACCTGCGTCCGCATGAGCTGCAGACTGGTGAGGGTCGGTACGGTCGGTAGGTGATGCAGTCGTCGGCTCTGCGTTTCCCCGGATATGGCCAGGTGCTTGAGATCGGGCCACCGGTCGATCCCATCGAGCGAGATATGGCAGGCTTCAGACCACAAGGTGAGCGACGAGAGATTTCCTGTGGTCGGCAGGTCTGCGAGCCGTTGGATCGGCGCCACGTAGTTGAGCGCCAGTTTATTCAGTGTGTCGAGCTCGTACATCCAGGCCAGCGACAGATAGTCGGGGATGCGAGAGAAACTCAAAGCTTTGAGTGGCAGGTTCGACAAGGGCGAGAGGTCCCGCACCCCGGGACACCTCGACAGGGAGAGATCGGTCAGCCGATCCAATCGCGCGAGAGGGGCCAGGTCGGTCAAGGATTGGTTGCGATCCAGTACGAGGCCCTCCAATGTGCGGCGATTGGTGATTGTGCTCGGCAGCCCGTGGTTGCCGCGTAGGTTCACCTTTGTCGCATGCGGGAGACGATCGAACTGATGGAGGTGCTCGGATGTTTCCATCATCAGGAACTGATCCGAAAGAGCCGCATGTGCGAGCACCGCGTCTGTGTACTCGGCCAGATCGAAGCGATCCCACCCGGCGATGAGGGTATTCACCACCAACGGTCGGTTGTCCTCACGAAAGCGGGCGATGATGCCCAGTGCCCTAGGGCCTCCGACTTCCCATGCTGTAACTACAGTTGAAGCTGCCTCGTAAGCATCGAGGCCCGCCGGATCGGGCAGCAACTCCAGCACGGGCTCGCCGACCGTCGCCAGCTCGGATGCGGCGGCGAAGTCCTTGGGAGGCAGCAGTTGTGATGTGAAGTCCTCCACCTGCGACCGGGTGTCGGGAGAGAGTTCCGGCGCGTGCTCCAAGCAGGCGGCAACCAACACCACCAGCTGGCTGCGCTCCCGGCCGCTCGCGGCCTGCGCCTTATCCATGAGTGCATGAAGTAGTTCGGCACGCTCGCCAACACGAGCGTGCCCCACCGCCATACGGATTACATCGTGCCAGGTGTCGTCGTGCGCGTTACGGACCAGCACGCCAAGATCGCGATCTTCAACTGCCGCCTTGGCGCCGAGGTAGTCCTGAAAGGTCCGATGTACGAAATCCACTGACCCGGGCGTCGGTTCACGCAGTAGCCCACTCCGGTTCAGCAGGTGGCGGAATACTTGGCTGGGCGCTCCGTCCACATGGCGCATTCCCCCCATCCATTCCCCAACCATCTCCACGACTGAACCCCGGGAGACCTCTACCTTCCCGTTCCGGATCAGCCAGTAGGCCAGTCGCTGGAGAAGCAATGTCTGTTCCTCCCGGCCGAGGTGGACGCCTTCGGTCTGATTGATCTCGCGTTCGCTGTCCCTCCGTACAAGGAGCATGTCGAGAGCAGCGTCGTACAGTTCCTTGCGGGCACGCGGCAACTGCATGCGCCTGTCACGGTTCAACGCGCAGAGCAGGGCGCACATCAGCGGATTCGTTGCGAGGCGACCCAGGTCCTGGCGTGAGGTGACAGCACGCATGAGGGAATCTTCATATGCATCGAGCCTGTCACGTTCATCGGCTGAGGGGCATTCGGACCGGACTGCTTCGTGCCAGTGGGAAACGAAGGACTGAACATCGCTTCCCTCCATCGGCAGCAGTAGATGGGAGGTAAATCTCTGGCGGGCGAGCCAGTCATTGGGTACAGCGGACGGTCGGGTCGTCACCACGTACCGTGCCTGGGGATATGCCGCGATCATCGAGCGAAGCCAATTCTCCGCCTTTTCCCGCAACTGCTGTGGGACTTCGTCGACCCCGTCAATGAGCACGAGGGCCCGCCCGCCGGACAAGACGTCCTCGATCCAACCATCGGGTGGGGTGAACGGGACGCCGGACGTGCGAAGCCAGTCCTCGGGGGCAGGGAGGCCGATTTCAGAAGCGAACGATCGCAGCCGTAGGACAAAGGGTATACATGCGTTCAGATCGCGCAGTTGAGGTCCGAAACTGCGCTGTGCGGCGTTCAGTGCCAGCCAGTCGACGAGGGTCGTCTTCCCTGATCCGGCCGGCCCTCGCAGAAGTATCCGGTCGGTGCCGCTCAGAGCCTCCTCCACCTTGACGGTCCTCCGATTGAGGCCACGTTCCACGGGGAAGAAGTCCTCACCTTCACCCGTAACGGCGAGACTGATGTATGCGAGGTTGAGGGGCCAATCCTGCCGCGGACGGCTGAAGGTCACGCCGAATAGCTCCAACCGGCCATGGGTCTCTGCCACGTATGCCACGTAGCGTGCTTCGAAGCGGGCAATCGATGCGGCATGCTGCGGTTTCGTCCACTCCCGCACGTCGCTCAGTGTCCGGGACAAGTCACCTGTGCGCCGGATGAGTTCCACGTTGGTCCGGGCGTCGAACCCAGGCAGGGTCGTCATGTATTCCACGGCGTGCCCGCAGCACAACTGGACCAGCTCCCGGTACACTGCCTCCGCTTGATCGTTCAAGCGTGCCGAAGGTGTGTGGGCGAGGACGGCCGCCGCCAGGGCCAACGGGTCGAGGTCCGCGGCGAACAGAGCCTCCGCGTCCAGCGGGCCGAGCGCGGCGAAGGCATCGGCCACTGCGTCCAGCGCTGCCAGACGTTCGTGCTCCGGAAGCTCCGCGCAGGCTGGACCCAGGCGGGCCGCCAGGGCGTCAGCCAGGCGGCGAACCTCGGCGTGGCCCAGTTCGGTCGGACGCCGCCACGGCTGCGCCGGGCGCGCCGGATCCTTGGCCAGCCCCGCCCCCGGTGCCCGGGACAGAAGCGATCTCACCAGCGCCCCCGCCGCCGTGCCCGCCACCCGTAAGAGAACCGTTTCGAAACCTGTCATCCGCCACCCTCCCCATCGGCCAGGACATCTTCTCGCGAACCCTCGGTAACCCCGATGGATACCGATCGGTAACAACCTCTAGCGGCACCCCGGAGACCGCCTCTATGGTGCGCACATGCCGAACCTGCCCGATGTCGTGCTGTGGTCCATACCCGCCTTCGTGCTGCTCACCGTCATCGAGGTGGTCAGCTACCGGCTCCATCCCGACGAGGACGCCGCCGGCTACGACGCCAAGGACGCGGTCACGAGCGTCACCATGGGGCTCGGCAGCATCGGCTTCGACCTGCTCTGGAAGATCCCGGTCGTCGCGGTCTTCACCGCCGTCTACGAACTGACCCCGCTGCGGGTGCCGTTCCTGTGGTGGACCGCCCTGCTGATGCTCCTCGTCCAGGACTTCCTCTACTACTGGCAGCACCGGCTCCACCACGTCATCCGCATCCTGTGGGCCTGCCACGTGGTCCACCACAGCAGCAAGCGGTTCAACCTCACCACCGCTCTGCGCCAGCCCTGGACCAGCGCGACCACCTGGTGGTTCTACCTGCCGATGGTCGCCCTCGGGGTCCACCCGGCCGCGATCCCGTTCTGCTACGGCATCAACCTGCTCTACCAGTTCTGGGTGCACACCGAGCGCATCGGGAAACTGCCGCGCCCCTACGAGTACGTCTTCAACACCCCCTCCCACCACCGCGTGCACCACGCCTCCCAGGGCGGCTACCTGGACCGCAACTTCGGCGGCATCCTGATCGTCTGGGACCGGATGTTCGGGTCCTGGGTCGGGGAGACCGAGCGGCCCGTCTACGGGCTCACCAAGAACATCGACACCCACAACCCGCTGCGCGTCGCCACCCACGAGTACGCCGCCATCGCCCGCGACGTACGGGCCGCCGACAGCTGGCGCGAGCGCGCCGGGCGGGTCTTCCGCGGCCCCGGCTGGCAGCCGGCCCAGGCCGTGGCCGGAGCGGGCGCGGCCGGAGCGGGCGCGGCCGGAGCGACGTCGTCCGTCCCGGCCGACTCCGCCGGTGCCGGTGCGGTCGCCCCGCGGCCCGCCGCGTCGGAGTCCGCGGCATGACCCCCTCGCGCACCGTCCCGGCCTGGGCCGCCGGGCAGGACCGTCCGGCGGTACGCCACGCCCGCCTCGGCCGCATCGCCCTCATCGGCTTCGCCGTGGCCACCGCCGTCGACCTCGGCTCGCTGCTCGCCGGCTGGCACCTCGGCCACGTCATCGCCAAGCCGCTGCTGATGCCGCTGCTCGTGGCGTACGTCGTCACGCGCGGCGCGCCCCGGCTGCTGGTCGCCGCCCTGCTGTTCGGCTGGGGCGGGGACCTCGCCCTGCTCTTCGACGCCGACCCGGCCTTCCTCGTGGGCATGGGTTCCTTCGCCGTCGGGCACGTCTGCTACCTCGTGCTCTTCGGCAAGCGGGCCGCGAACCCGCTGCTCGGGGGCGCGTACGCCCTCGCGCTCGTCGGGACCGTCGCGATGCTCTGGGCCGACCTCCCGGCGGACCTGCGCATCCCGGTCGCCGGTTACAGCCTGCTGCTCACCGCCATGGCGTACCGCTCCAGCGCGCTGGGCCCGCGGGCCGGGATCGGCGGGGCGCTGTTCCTGCTCTCCGACACCCTCATCGCCACCGGTGTCGCCGAATGGCCGCAGCTGCCCCGGCCGGACTTCTGGATCATGGCCACTTACGTCGCGGCCCAGTACCTGCTGGCCACCGGCGCGATCACCCGCACGACCAACGGCGAGAGCACCGGCCAGAGCACTCGGGAAGCAGGCGTACGGTAGGGGGAGTCTTACAAGACTCAACCATTTCCCCGAGCCGGAGGACTGCACCACCATGCGCGCCACCGTCATCCACGCCCCACACGACATCCGCGTGGAGGAGGTGCCCGACGCTGCGATCCAGCGCCCCGAGGACGCCGTCGTCCGCGTCCTGCGCGCCTGCATCTGCGGCAGCGACCTGTGGGCCTACCGAGGCGAGGCCGCGCGGCAGCCGGGCCAGCGCATCGGCCACGAGTTCCTCGGTGTCGTCGAGGAGACCGGCTCCGCCGTCTCCGGCCTGAAGGCCGGCGACCTGGTCGTCGCCCCCTTCATGTGGTCCGACGGCACCTGCGACTACTGCTCCGAGGGGCTGTACACCTCCTGCGTGCACGGCGGCTTCTGGGGCTCGGTCGGCCACGACGGCGGCCAGGGCGAGGCCGTGCGGGTCCCGCACGCCGACGGCACCCTGGTGAAGCTGCCCGCGGACGCGGTCTCCGACGACCACCTGCTGACCGGGCTGCTCGCGCTCTCCGACGTCATGGGCACCGGCCACCACGCCGCGCTGGGCGCCGGGGTGCGCAAGGGCTCCACGGTCGCCGTCGTCGGCGACGGCGCGGTCGGCCTGTGCGGCGTCCTCGCCGCCAAGCGCCTCGGCGCCGACCGGATCATCGCACTGGGCCGCCACGAGGCCCGTACGGACATCGCCAAGCTCTTCGGGGCCACCGACGTCGTCGCCGAGCGCGGCGAGGCGGCCGAGGCGGCCGTCCGCGAGCTCACCGGCGGCCAGGGCGCACACTCGGTCATCGAGGCCGTCGGCACCGAGCAGTCCATGCGCACCGCCGTGAACATCACCCGCGACGGCGGGGCCATCGGCTACGTCGGCGTCCCGCACGGCAGCGGCACCGGCCTCGACCTCGGCGTGATGTTCGACCGCAACATCACCCTGCGCGGCGGCGTCGCCCCCGTCCGCGCGTACATCCCGGAGCTGCTGGAGGACGTGCTCTCCGGCGCGATCGATCCGGCGCCCGTCTTCGACCGCGCGGTCGCCCTGGACGAGGTGCCGGACGGCTACCGCGCGATGGACGACCGCAGCGCCCTCAAGGTGCTGATCAAGCCCTGACGCGCCCCCTGGCGGGACATGGAGAAGGGCCGGGCGGGGTGATCCCCGCCCGGCCCTTCCCGGTTCAGCCGGTTCAGCCGGTTCAGCCGGTTCAGCCGGTTCAGCCGGTTCGGCCGGTTCGGCCGGTTACTTGACGGCCTTGAGCGCGTCGACCACGCCGTAGCCGTAGTAGCCGGTCTGGCCCCACTTGCTCTGGCAGGTGGTCGCGTTGATCAGCGCGCCCGTGGCGTCGTATATCTGCGTCGGGCAGTCCGTCTTCGTGGCCTGGGCCTTCAGCATCGCCTGGAGCTGCGAGGGCGTGGCCGACGGGTGGGCGCTCTTGAGGAGCGCCGCGACGCCCGCCACGTGCGGGGTGGCCATCGAGGTGCCCTGCTTGTAGCCGTAGCCACCGCCCGGGAGGGTGGACAGCACGCGGCCGTTGGCGTCCGGGGTGGCGGGGACCTGCCACTTGTCGCCGCCGGGGGCGGCCACGTCCACGACCCCGAGGCCGTAGCTGGAGTAGTACGAGCGGAAGCCCTTGTCGCCGGTGGCGGACACGGTGACCACGCCCGGGAGCTGGGTGGGCAGGTCCAGGCAGACCTTCGGGTCGATGGTGCGCGGCACCGGGGTGGCGTCGTCCGGGCTGGTGTCGTCGACGATGGAGTCGGCGGACAGGTCCCAGTTCTCGTTGCCGGCCGCGGCCACGTTGAGCACGCCCTTGCGCTCGGCGTACTTGCTGGCCCGGGTGAGGGCCTCCACCAGCGCCTTCTGGTCGTCGTCCGTCTTGCAGTTGAAGTACCAGGGGTCGACGTAGTAGCTGTTGTTGGTCACCTCGATCCCCTTCTCGGCGGCGAACATGAAGCCGCAGACGACGGCCTCGGTGAAGAAGAGGCTGGTGCCGGGCTCGCTCACCTTGATGCCGGCCACCTTCACGCCGGGCGCGACACCGCTGACGCCGACGTTGTTGCGCGCCGCCGCGATGGTGCCGGCCACGTGCGTGCCGTGGTCGCTGCCGTCCGGGTACGGGCGCCAGGCGCCGTCGGTGGTGTCCGCGACACCACCGACACAGTTGGCCGACTGCTCCTTGGAGAAGTTCGGGGCCAGATCGGGGTGGGTGTCGTCGACACCCGTGTCGATGACGCCCACCGTGACGTTCCGGCTGCCATCGTTGATCTTGTGAGCCTGATCGGCCTTGATCGCGCGCAGGTCCCACTGGTTGGACTCCAGCGGCTCCTGACCCTCCTGGGCTGCCGCGGCCGCCTTCGCGGCGTCCGCCGCGCTCAGCTGCTGCGTGGAGCCCTCCTCGGTGGTCTGCACCGTCTGGAGGGGGGCCGTACGGGTGGCGCCGACCGAGACGAAGAGGCCGCGGTTGGCGCGCAGCGTCTTGGCGAAGTCCGGGTTCTGCGAGTGCGCGACGATGACGCCGATCTGCTCATAGGACGTCACCACCGTTCCGCCGGCCCGCTCGATGGCCTTCTTCGCGGCCTTCACCGTGGCGTACGAGTTCAGGTTCGCCACGTACGACAGCTTGGGGCCGGTGGTCTCGGCCTTCGAAGCCGCGGCCGTGTCCGCCGTGTTGCCCAGCGGGGCGGCCGAGGCCGCGACCGAGGGGAGGAAGGCGAGCGAGGCGGTGAGCGCCAGGCCGACCGGTACGGCGAGAGCACGCCGACGGCCGGATCCCAGATGAGCCATGGGTTCTCCAGATCATCCTTGAAAAAGCCGTCCGTGCGCGGTCGCGACGGACGGGTTCATGACAGGCGAACCTAGCGTTCTCGTTCCCTTCTGCGCCATCAGTTCGAGAAATCAGTTCCCGAAGAATCAGTGGGTGTTGAACCGTCGCGACACGCCGTCCGTGCCGTTGACAGGGGGGATCAGCACCACCGTCCCCCCACACGGAGGTTGTTTTGTCCGTCTTCCCCCCAGCACCCGCGTCACAAGGAGAGCCCCCCGTGACCACCGAAGCAGCGCCGCCGCCGGGCAGCGCGGGAACGCCACTGCCGGGCCCCACGGCCGAAGACTTCGAACGCGTCCAGCAGAGCGCCGAGTTCGCCGAACTGCGCGGCTCCTACCGCTCCTTCGCCTTCCCGCTCACCGTGGCCTTCATCGCCTGGTACCTGCTCTACGTGCTGCTGTCCAACTACGCGGGCGGCTTCATGGGGACCAAGCTCTTCGGCAACGTCAACGTCGCCCTCGTCCTCGGCCTCGCCCAGTTCGCGACGACCTTCCTCATCGCCTGGCTGTACTCGCGCCACGCGGCTTCCCAGCTCGACCCGAAGGCCTCGGCCATCAAGGCGCGGATGGAGGCCGGGGAATGAGCGCGACGCTCCACGCGACCACGCTCGCGACGGGCGCCAGTGAGCACCGCCCGCTGATCATCACCCTGTTCGGCCTGTTCGTCGTCGCCACCCTGATCATCACGATCTGGGCCGGCCGGCAGACCAAGGACGCCGCCGACTTCTACGCGGGCGGCCGCCAGTTCACCGGCTTCCAGAACGGCCTGGCCATCTCCGGCGACTACATGTCCGCCGCGTCCTTCCTCGGCATCGCCGGAGCCATCTCCCTCTTCGGCTACGACGGCTTCCTCTACTCCATCGGCTTCCTCGTCGCCTGGCTGGTCGCCCTGCTGCTCGTCGCCGAGCCGCTGCGCAACTCCGGCCGCTACACGATGGGCGACGTTCTCGCGTACCGGATGCGCCAGCGGCCCGTCCGCACCGCGGCCGGCACCTCCACCATCGTCGTCTCGATCTTCTACCTGCTCGCCCAGATGGCCGGCGCGGGCGTGCTCGTCTCGCTGCTCCTCGGCATCACCAGCGACGGCGGCAAGGTGGCCGTGGTCGCGCTGGTCGGCGTCCTGATGATCGTCTACGTGACCATCGGCGGCATGAAGGGCACCACCTGGGTCCAGATGATCAAGGCGGTCCTGCTGATCGCGGGCGCCCTGCTGATCACCTTCCTGGTGCTGGTGAAGTTCAACTTCAACATCTCCGCCCTGCTCGGCCAGGCGGCCGAGAACAGCGGCCAGGGCGCGAAGTTCCTGGAGCCCGGACTCAAGTACGGCAAGGACTCGCTCACCAAGCTGGACTTCATCTCGCTCGGCCTCGCCCTGGTCCTGGGCACCGCGGGCCTGCCGCACATCCTGATCCGCTTCTACACCGTGCCCACCGCCAAGGCCGCCCGGAAGTCGGTGAACTGGGCCATCGGCATCATCGGCGCCTTCTACCTGATGACCATCGCCCTCGGCTTCGGCGCCGCGGCCCTCCTCAAGCGCGCCGACATCCTGGCCTCGAACAAGGCGGGCAACACCGCGGCCCCGCTGCTCGCCCAGGAGATCGGAGGCGGCGCGGGCTCCACCGGAGGCGCCATCCTGCTCGCCGTGATCTCCGCCGTCGCCTTCGCCACCATCCTCGCCGTGGTCGCCGGCCTGACCCTGGCCTCTTCCTCCTCCTTCGCGCACGACATCTACGTCAACGTCATCCGCAGGGGCCAGGCCACCGAGAAGGAGGAGGTGCGCGCCGCCCGCTGGTCCACCGTGGTCATCGGGGCCGTCGCCATCTTCCTCGGGGCCCTCGCACGCGACATGAACGTCGCCGGCCTGGTCGCCCTCGCCTTCGCGGTCGCCGCCTCCGCCAACCTGCCGACGATCCTCTACAGCCTCTTCTGGAAGCGCTTCACCACCCAGGGCGCGCTCTGGTCGATCTACGGCGGCCTGATCTCGGCGGTCGGCCTGGTGCTGTTCTCGCCGGTCGTCTCCGGCAAGCCCACCTCGATGTTCAAGGACGCCGACTTCTACTGGTTCCCGCTGGAGAACCCCGGCATCATCTCCATCCCGCTCGGCTTCCTGCTGGGCTGGCTGGGAACCGTCCTGTCCAAGGAGCAGGCCGACCCGCAGAAGTTCGCCGAGCTGGAAGTGCGCTCCCTCACCGGAACAGGGGCTCACTGAGATCGTACGAACACCCAGCGTGGCCGCGTCGTACCTTTTTACGACGCGGCCACGTTACGTCTCGTTCATTCGGGTGGCTCTGCCCGACACACACGTCCCGTAGTCTCGAAATAGAACGCGTGAGATAGATCGACTGTCGCGCGTACCTCTACTTCCGGACAGGGGAGGGGGCCAACAGTGCTTCTCGACACGTACGGCCGCGTGGCCACTGACCTGCGGGTCTCGCTCACCGACCGGTGCAACCTGCGCTGCACCTACTGCATGCCCGAAGAGGGCCTGCAGTGGCTCGGCAAGTCCGACCTCCTCACCGACGAAGAGATCGTCCGGCTGATCCGCATCGCGGTCACCCAGCTCGGGATCACCGAGGTCCGCTTCACCGGCGGCGAGCCGCTGCTGCGCCCCGGCCTGGTCGGGATCGTCGAGCAGTGCGCGGCCCTGGAGCCCCGCCCGAAGATGTCCCTCACCACCAACGGCATAGGCCTCAAGCGCACCGCGACGGCCCTGAAGGCGGCCGGCCTGGACCGGGTGAACGTTTCCCTGGACACGCTGCGGCCCGAGGTCTTCAAGACCCTCACCCGCCGTGACCGGCACAAGGACGTCATCGAGGGCATGGCCGCGGCCCGTGACGCCGGCCTCACCCCCGTCAAGGTCAACGCGGTGCTGATGCCCGGGCTGAACGACGACGAGGCCCCCGACCTGCTGGCCTGGGCCGTGGAGAACGAGTACGAGCTCCGCTTCATCGAGCAGATGCCGCTCGACGCCCAGCACGGCTGGAAGCGCGACGGCATGATCACCGCCGGGGACATCCTGCAGTCCCTGCGCACCCGCTTCACGCTCACCGAGGAAGGCGCCGACGAGCGCGGCTCCGCCCCGGCCGAGCGCTGGGTCGTCGACGGCGGCCCGGCCACCGTCGGTGTCATCGCCTCGGTCACCCGCCCGTTCTGCGGAGCCTGCGACCGTACGCGGCTCACCGCCGACGGCCAGGTCCGTACGTGCCTCTTCGCCACCGAGGAATCGGACCTGCGCGCGGCCCTGCGCTCGGGCGCCCCGGACGAGGAGATCGCCCGGCTCTGGAAGGTCGCGATGTGGGGCAAGAAGGCCGGGTCCGGCCTCGACCTCCCGACCTTCTCGCAGCCCGACCGCCCGATGTCGGCGATCGGCGGCTGACCCGCCGCCGCGCCACGGCGCGGCCGGGCGGCAGAGCGGGCTAGAGGCGCTCGGATCCTTCCGGCTGCACCCACTCGTCGAGCTTCACGACGTCCTTGAGGAAACCGCGGACCCCCAGGAACTGGGAGAGGTGTTCGCGGTGCTCCTCGCACGCCAGCCAGGTCTTGCGCCGCTCCGGCGTGTGCAGCTTGGGGTTGTTCCACGCCAGGACCCATACGGCGGCGTCGCGGCAGCCCTTGGCGGAACAGGTGGGGGTTTCGTCGGGGCCGGAGAAGTCAGAGGAAGTCACGGCCCAACCCTAGAACGGAATGGCGACGCCGAGCAGCCACGGGGGGAGCTGCCCGGCGTCGGTCCGTCGCTCCGACGGGGGATGCGGAGCGCGTGAGCAGTATGTCACGCAGGACCCGGTGCGGTGCACCGGAACTTCATGATTGATCTGAGCTTTTCCTGAGGTTTCCCGCGTCCAGCGCGGGCCGCACGGGACTCGGGATGAAGTTGGACGGCAGCGAGGGCGTCGACTCGCGCCCCGCGTTGGCGATGACCACCGCGATGTAGGGGAGCAGGGCCCCCGCCACGAGCGTCACGATCGCCACAGGGCGCTGAACGTTCCACAACAGCACCGTCGCGATGACCGACAGCGTCCTGATGCCCATCGAGATGACGTATCTGCGCTGGCGGCCCCGTACGTCCTCCGCGAGCGCCATGCGCGCCCCGGTGATCCGGAAGACCTCGGTCCCGTTCCGCTTCTGCCGCTTCGTCCCTGTCACGCTCCACCACCGATCGCCCGCCGGACGCTCCCCGGTCCGGACGCATCCCACGGTACGCCGCGCCCGAGGCCGCGAGGAGAGCGGGTACCCCGTCGGCTCGCCCGAACGGGCCGCCCGAAATGCGAGCTACGCCGAACGGGTCGAGACTGGGCCCACGTGCGCACAATGCGCCAGGAGGAGGCGGGACATGTCTTGGTTGTGGGCGATCATCGTCGGTTTCGTGCTGGGCCTGATAGCCAAGGCCATCCTGCCGGGCAAGCAGCACCAGCCCCTCTGGCTGACCACCCTCTTCGGCATCATCGGCTCGGTCCTGGGCAACGCGGTCGCCACGTGGATCGGAGTGGCCGACACCAGGGGCATCGACTGGACCCGCCACCTGCTGCAACTCGCGGGAGCCGTCCTCATCGTCGGCCTCGGCGAGATGGGCTACAAGTCGATCCGGGGCGGCAAGCGCCAGACGACCTGAGCGCGTCCCGGAACGCGGCGGAGGGGCCGGCACGGACTGTTCGTCCGTACCGGCCCCTCCGCCGTGTCGTTCGCGCCTCGGCAGCCGTCAGGCGCCGGTGACCTCGACCGCGGCCAGGTTCTTCTTGCCGCGGCGCAGCACCAGCCAGCGCCCGTGGAGCAGGTCCTCCTTGGCGGGGACCGCGTCCTCGGCGGTGACCTTCACGTTGTTCACGTAGGCGCCGCCCTCCTTCACGGTCCGGCGGCCGGCCGACTTGCTCGCGACCAGACCCGTCTCCGCGAGCAGGTCGACGACCAGACCCGGCTCCGCCACCGTGGCGCGCGGCAGCTCGGACAGGGCCGCGGCCAGCGTGGCCTCGTCCAGTTCCGCCAGGTCGCCCTGACCGAACAGCGCCTTCGACGCGGCGATCACGGCGGCGCACTGGTCCGCGCCGTGGACCAGCGTCGTCAGCTCCTCGGCCAGCGCCCGCTGCGCGGCACGCGCCTGCGGCCGCTCGGCGGTCTGCGCCTCCAGCGCCTCCAGTTCCTCACGGCTCTGGAAGGACAGGATCCGCATGTAGGTGGAGATGTCGCGGTCGTCCACGTTCAGCCAGAACTGGTAGAACGCGTACGGCGTGGTCAGCTCCGGGTCGAGCCAGACGGCGCCGCCCTCGGTCTTGCCGAACTTGGTGCCGTCCGCCTTGACCATCAGCGGGGTCGCCAGCGCGTGGACGTGCGCCTCCGGCTCGACCCGGTGGATCAGGTCGAGGCCGGCCGTCAGGTTGCCCCACTGGTCGGAGCCGCCCTGCTGGAGGGTGCAGCCGTGGCGCCGGTAGAGCTCCAGGAAGTCCATGCCCTGGAGCAGCTGGTAGCTGAACTCCGTGTAGCTGATGCCCTGGTCGGACTCCAGTCGCTTGGCGACCGAGTCCTTCGTCAGCATCTTGTTGACGCGGAAGTGCTTGCCGATGTCCCGCAGGAACTCGATGGCGGACATGCCCGCCGTCCAGTCCAGGTTGTTCACCATGACCGCGGCGTTCTCGCCCTCGAAGGACAGGAACGGCTCGATCTGCGAACGCAGCCGGTTCACCCACTCCGCGATGACCGCGGGGTCGTTCAGGGTGCGCTCGGCGGTCGGGCGCGGGTCACCGATCTGGCCGGTGGCCCCGCCGACCAGCGCCAGCGGCCTGTTGCCGGCCAGCTGGAGCCGGCGCATCGTGAGCACCTGGACCAGGTGGCCGACGTGCAGGGAGGCCGCGGTCGGGTCATAGCCGCAATAGAAGGTGACAGGACCGTCCGCGAACGCCTTGCGCAGCGCTTCTTCGTCGGTGGACTGGGCGAACAGCCCGCGCCACTTCAGTTCGTCGACGATGTCCGTCACGATCTCTCGACTCCTTCGGAGATGGGAAGTTGCAACACTTAGTTGCAAGAGATCAGTCTAGGCCGGTCAGACGCCCTTGCTCACCGAACTCATGTTGAAGTCCGGGATGCGGACAGGCGGCATCGAGGCCCGCGTGAACCAGTCGCCCCACTCGCGCGGCAGGGTCTTGCCGGTCCGCCCGGCCTCCGTCGCCCGCGACAGCAGATCGACGGGGGACTCGTTGAACCGGAAGTTGTTGACCTCGCCGACGACCTGCCCGTTCTCGACCAGGTAGACGCCGTCCCGGGTCAGGCCCGTGAGCAGCAGGGTGGCCGGGTCGACCTCGCGGATGTACCAGAGGCAGGTCAGCAGCAGACCCCGCTCGGTGGTGGCCACCATCTCGTCCAGCGACTTCTCCCCGCCCCCGTCCAGGATGAGGTTCCCGAACGCGGGGGAGACCGGCAGACCGGTCAGTCCTGCGGTGTGCCGGGTCGTGGTCAGCCGGGTCAGTTCGCCGTCCCGGATCCACTCGGTCGCCGGCACCGGCAGGCCGTTGTCGAAGACCGAGGCGTCGTCCCCGGAGCTGTGCGCGATCACGAACGGCGCGCACTCCAAGCCCGGCGCGTTCGGGTCGCTGCGCAGGGTCAGCGGCAGCTCGGACAGTTTCTCGCCGATCCGGGTGCCGCCGCCGGGCTTGGAGAAGACCGTACGGCCCTCGACCGCGTCCCGGGCCGCCGCCGACCACATCTGGTAGATCAGCAGGTCGGCCACGGCCGTGGGCGGCAGCAGGGTCTCGTACCGCCCGGCGGGCAGGTCGATCCTCCGCTCCGCCCAGCCCAGCCGTACGGCGAGCTCCGCGTCGAGCGCGGTCGGGTCCACGTCCTTGAAGTCGCGGGTGGCGCGCCCGGCCCAGGCCGAACGCGGCCGGCCGTCGGCGGCGGGGGACTTCGCGTTGAGCTCCAGGGTGCCCTTGGGCTGGTCGTGGCGCAGCCGCAGGCCCGTCGAGGTGCCGACGTACGTGGAGACCAGCTCGTGGTTGGCGAAGCCGTACAGCTCCCGGCCGCCCGCCCGGGCCCGGGCGAAGGCCTCGCCGAGGGCCGGAGCGAAGTCGGCGAACACCGCGGAGGAGGTCTCGGCCGGGGCGTCGGTGAAGTCCGGCGAGGCCGGGGTTCCGGTCACCAGCGGCTGCGCGTCCTCGGCGGGACCGGCCGCGCGGGCGGCGGCCTCGGCGGCCCGCACCAGCGGCTCCAGGTCCGCCGCCGTGACGGCGGAGCGCGAAACGACCCCCGAGGCCGTGCCCTCCTTGCCGTCGACCGTGGCGATGACGGTCAGCGTCCGGCCGCGGGTGACGCCGTTCGTGGTCAGCGCGTTGCCCGCCCAGCGCAGGTTGGCGCTCGACTCCTCGTCGGCGATGACCACGCAGCCGTCGGCGGTGGACAGTTCCAGGGCCCGCTCGACGATCTCGTGGGGCTTGCTGCGTCCGTTCGAAAGCGTGCTCATCGGCCGGCCTCCTGCGTGGTGTTCAAGATGTTCACGTCGCGGAACAGCGCCGACGGGCAGCCGTGCGAGACCGCCGCGACCTGCCCCGGCTGGGCCTTGCCGCAGTTGAAGGCACCGCCCAGGACGTAGGTCTGCGGGCCGCCGACCTTCTCCATCGAGCCCCAGAAATCGGTGGTCGTGGCCTGGTACGCGACATCGCGCAGCTGCCCGGCCAGGCGTCCGTTCTCGATGCGGAAGAACCGCTGCCCGGTGAACTGGAAGTTGTACCGCTGCATGTCGATCGACCAGGAGCGGTCGCCGACCACGTAGATCCCGCGCTCCACCCCGCCGATCAGGTCCTCGGTGGACAGCCCGCCCGGATCCGGCCGGAGCGACACGTTCGCCATGCGCTGCACGGGCACGTGCCCGGGGGAGTCGGCGTAGGCGCAGCCGTTGGAGCGGCCGAGTCCGGTCAGCTTCGCGATGCGGCGGTCCAGCTGGTAGCCGACCAGGGTGCCGTCCTTGACCAGGTCCCAGCTCTGCGCCTCGACGCCCTCGTCGTCGTACCCGATGGTGGCCAGCCCGTGCTCGGCGGTGCGGTCACCGGTCACGTTCATGATCGGCGAGCCGTACTTGAGCTTGCCGAGCTGGTCGAAGGTGGCGAACGAGGTCCCGGCGTACGCGGCCTCGTAGCCCAGTGCCCGGTCGAGCTCGGTGGCGTGGCCGATGGACTCGTGGATGGTCAGCCACAGGTTGGACGGGTCCACGACCAGGTCGTAGCGCCCGGCCTGCACGCTCGGCGCCCGCATCTTCTCGGCGAGCAGGCCGGGGATCTCCTCCAGCTCGGCGTTCCAGTCCCAGCCGGTACCCGTCAGGTACTCCCAGCCGCGGCCGGCGGGCGGGGCGATGGTGCGCATCGAGTCGAACTCGCCGGTGGAGGCGTTGACGGCGACCGCGGTGAGCTGCGGGTGGATCCGCACCCGCTGCTGCGTGGTCACGGTGCCGGCGGTATCGGCGTAGAACTTGTTCTCGTGCACGGCGAGCAGCGAGGCGTCCACGTGTGCGACGCCCTCGGCCGCCAGCAGCCGCGAACTCCAGTCGGCGAGCAGCGCCGTCTTCTCCGCGTCCGGCACCTCGAAGGGGTTCACGTCGTAGGCGGAGATCCAGGTCCGCTCCGCGTGCACGGGCTCCTCGGCGAGCTCCACCCGTTCGTCCGAACCGGCGGCCTTGATCACCTGTGCCGACAGCTTCGCCATGGCCACGGCCTGCGAGGCCACCTTGGCGGCGCCGTCCATGGTCAGGTCCACGCCGGAGGCGAAGCCCCAACTGCCCCCGTGCACGACGCGTACCGCGTATCCGAGGTCGGTGGTGTCGGACCCGCCGGAAGGTTTGGCGTCCCGCAGCCGCCAGGAGGCGCTGCGGATCCGCTCCAGCCGGAAGTCGGCGTGCTCGGAGCCCAGCGCACGGGCCCGGGCGAGCGCCGCGTCGGCGAGCGCCCGCAAGGGCAGCGCGGTGAAGGCCGCATCGATGGAATGGGGCACGGAAGTCCTCCCGGGGTCGGGGCCGGTCGCCCCGATCATGTCGCGATCGAGGCGCGTGTGCCTACATCTTTCTGTAGGGACTCGACAGAGCCCGTCGCAAGGCCCTGTCGGAGGTCGATTCTCCGTACGGAGGATGGGACCTATAGGTTTTCGGTATTCAGACCGCTATCGAAAGGGTGATCCGTTGAGCCGCTCGGTTCTCGTCACCGGAGGTAACCGGGGCATCGGCCTCGCCATCGCCCGAGCCTTCGCGGAGGCCGGAGACAAGGTCGCGATCACGTACCGGTCGGGTGAGCCGCCGGAGGCGCTCACCTCGCTCGGCGTTCTGGCGGTCCGCTGCGACATCACCGACTCCGAGCAGGTGGAGCAGGCCTACAAGCAGATCGAGGACGCGCACGGCGCCGTCGAGGTGCTCGTGGCCAACGCCGGGATTACCAAGGACACGCTGCTGATGCGCATGTCCGAGGAGGACTTCACGGCGGTCGTCGACACCAACCTCACCGGCACGTTCCGGGTGGTCAAGCGCGCGAACCGGGGCATGCTCCGGGCCAAGAAGGGCCGCGTCGTCCTGATCTCCTCGGTCGTCGGACTGCTCGGCTCGGCGGGCCAGGCCAACTACGCCGCCTCCAAGGCCGCCCTCGTGGGCTTCGCCCGCTCGCTCGCCCGTGAGCTGGGCTCGCGCAACATCACCTTCAACGTGGTCGCCCCCGGTTTCGTGGACACCGACATGACGAAGGTGCTCACCGACGAGCAGCGCGCGGGCATCGTGGGCCAGGTGCCGCTGGGCCGCTACGCGCAGCCCGAGGAGATCGCCGCGGCCGTGAGCTTCCTGGCGTCCGACGCCGCCTCGTACATCACCGGAGCCGTCATTCCCGTTGACGGCGGATTGGGCATGGGTCACTGATCACCATGAGCGGAATTCTCGACGGCAAGCGCATCCTGATCACCGGGGTGCTGATGGAGTCGTCCATCGCCTTCCACGCCGCCAAGCTGGCCCAGGAGCAGGGCGCCGAGGTCATCCTCACCGCCTGGCCGCGCCCGTCACTGACCGAGCGCATCGCCAAGAAGCTGCCCAAGCCGGTCAAGGTGATCGAGCTCGACGTCACCAACGAGGAGCACCTGGCCCGCCTGGAGGGCCTGGTCCGCGAGGAGCTCGGCGGCCTCGACGGCGTCGTCCACTCGATCGGCTTCGCCCCGCAGGACGCCCTCGGCGGCAACTTCCTCAACACCCCGTTCGAGTCGGTCGCGACCGCCATGCACGTCTCGGCGTTCTCGCTGAAGTCGCTGACCATGGCCTGCAAGCCGCTGTTCCCGGCGGAGGGCGCGGCCATCGTCGGCCTCACCTTCGACGCGCAGTTCGCCTGGCCGCAGTACGACTGGATGGGCCCGGCCAAGGCCGCGCTGGAGGCCACCAGCCGCTACCTCGCCCGCGACCTGGGCAAGGAGAACATCCGCTGCAACCTGGTCTCGGCCGGCCCCCTCGGCTCGATGGCCGCCAAGTCCATCCCGGGCTTCGGCGAGCTGGCGGACACCTGGAACCACCGCTCCATGCTGGAGTGGGACATGACCGACCCGGAGCCCACCGGCCGCGGCGTCGTGGCCCTGCTCTCGGACTGGTTCCCGAAGACCACCGGCGAGATCGTCCACGTGGACGGCGGTCTGCACGCGATGGGTGCCTGACCGGCTCCCCGCACGTACGGCGGCGGGGGGGGGGGGCCCCCCGGGGGGGGGGGGGCCCCCCCCGGGGGGGGGGGGGGGGGGTGGGGGGGGGGGGGGGGGGCCGGTGATAGACCAGCGACAAAACGCGCCAAAAAGCGCC